>CATZYB010000254.1 GCA_958426095.1 uncultured Lachnospiraceae bacterium | reverse complement strand
CTATATGAAGCTCTCCGGATTTTTCTGTCTCTGCTGTGTTTTCCTTATCGTTCTGCGATTCAGTTTCTGCTGTTTCAGATTCTGTCGCTTCGCTCTGTGTCCCGGAAACATCCGTTGTCTCTGAAATGTCCCGGGATTCTTCGGAAGATTCCGTTTCCTTTAATGTGTCTGTCTCAGATACGGATATCCCGGATTCCGTCTCGCCCCCTGATGTACTGCTGGTCTGCTCTTCCTCGGCGTAAGCTGCCAGGGCGCCCCCATTGGCCGAGATCATCGATAACACCATTATGACAGCCAACAGTATACTCAAAAACCGTCTGGCTCTTCCCTTTTTCGTTTTCATCATGTCATCTCATCCTCCATTAATAATTCGTCATCTATATACACGGCTCCAGCCGATTACAAAATATTTAGATTCCGGGCCGCCAGCACTGCATCCGCCTTGCTGGAAACGCCCAGTTTTCTGTAATTTTCTTTTGTATGATATTTTACGGTTTCAGGTTTTATGTGAATCTGCTCCGCAATCTGCTTCACTGACAGCCCTTCCGCCTGCAAACGCAAAACAGCCAGGGCATTTTCAGAAAAATTCAATTCCGAAGGCATCTGTCGTCTTAAGTATATCGGATACCGTACCGCGATCTCGCCGGTTTCATTCAAAAGCTGTTCAAACCATTGTTTATCGATACGATCGTCCTCAAGGCATTCCTGCTTTACCTGGCGCAGCATGCCGCTGACCGCCGTCCCTTCCTCGCTGATCAGGCGGATAAACTTGTATTCGCTGGCTTCATAAAGGAGCGACATCAAATCCGGCTTCCAGTCGATTTCCTGCCGTTCTCTGGCAATGGCGGACAACAATCTGACCTCCATGCCTATATAAGTACGCTTGTACTGCTCTGCATAATATCTCAGCTTTTCCAACAGATCGAGCGCTTTCATCTCATCGCCGATCGAAATATAACACCGGACCTTTGTCAGATAACGGTAACGCTCTAATATATAAAACTCCTGATTCTCGTCGGGGGCCTCCGCCATCCATCGGCTGACAGCCGCCTTGTCGCCCTCATACAATGCGATACGGCATTTCAGAGCCTCGATATTCGGCAGAAGTTGAACAACATTGTCATCCTGTACCCGTTTTTCAAAGGACTGCAGCTGAAGCTTTGCTGTTTCTATATCTCCCTTCAGCATATATAACCGCACTTTAATCCCCACGATGGCAAAAGACATCTCCGGCATTCCGCCGCCCGCGCACTCCATTTCAGCCCGCGCCAGCAAGGTGAGTACCTCATAAGTATCCGCGCCCTTTTCGTACAGGCTTTCACCAAGCGCCGCGCCGACAATACCTTTCCCATACCGTCCCAGAATGCGTTCCATCAGTTTTCCTATGGAAGCCGCCAACTTTCTGTCATATTTACTCCAATGACAGAAGTCTTTTCCTCCATTCATCGTGGAAGGAAGGTTACTGGTCACCGAAAATTCCGGCAGCTCTATCCCTTTATCAAATAATATCGTTGGAATACGTTTAAAAATATGAAGAAGTCCCTGACTCCCCCTGTGGGGCAGGGCAATATCCAGATAAAGCAGGCGGCTCTTCGCTTCCCGCTTCTCCCCACCCTGGGCAGCAGCTTCATAAGTCTTCAGTCGTTCATACCAATACTCACTTTTTTCGGGCTGCATCACCAGAGAATAAACCATACTCATAGCCGCCATAAGTACGGCATTATCGCCAATTTCTTCTTCTTCCAGACGCAGATAATACTTCCGCAATTCAAAATAATGACCATTTCCGGGATTCCGTCGGGCATTTCGGATCAACAGCTCCCGGATACGATTGGCATGTCCGCTTTTTTCATACATGGCCAACGCCTGGGGAATCTGATCATGAACCTCATAGTAAAGTCCCGCATTATAAGCATATTCACGGACGGCGGCACTCCCATAAGCGATTTCCGCCCTCTGCCGCAATATTTGCAAAAATACCGGCCGTAACTGATATATTCCATCCTTTTCCGATAAAAAATTGCCGATTCCGGATGCCACCTGAAGCATACGGGCCACATGGTGATTTCCCGTGATCATCTCCGCCAGAGGTACGGTAAACTCATCCACCACGCTGACCTGCATAAAAAACTCTGTTATTTCCGGCTCCCATTGACTAAAAACCGTGCACTCCAGATATTCTGCAAACAAGTCCGTAGCCTCTCTGTACATTTGAGGACCAGGCTGATATCCGCCGGATATGAGCCGCGCCGCAAGTCCCAGAACATAAGCATTGCCTTTGCTGTTTTTTGCCAATTGAGAAAGCTGGGCGTCATTCACCTTTACATCATAATGCGAAAAAAACTCTGCTATCTCCTTCTCATTCAACCGAAGGGATTCTTCTCCGATAACCAGAAAACCTGTACGGATATAAACAGGAACAAGCCATACGGGAACCGGGCTTCGGCTGATAAGAATAAGCCAGATATCCTTCCGCTCTACAAGTTCCAGTATTTCCTTCTGTTCTTCTCCGT
>CATZYB010000253.1 GCA_958426095.1 uncultured Lachnospiraceae bacterium | reverse complement strand
AACTTTCCATCGGCTGGCCTTCTTCATCGGTCATGGCCCGTACTGTCACTTCCAGATCTCTTCCATCCGGCTTCATGACTTCAATTTATTCACACACAGAAAATTTATTCCTCTGTTCGAGACTATAAAATCCATCGCCCCGGTGTTCTCCAATCAGTCCCAGATAAGTATACGCCTTAATGTAGGTATTATTATCGTAAATCTGAGTATCATGATCCGGTTTCCCAAAGAAAAATCCCGTTGTAAACTGTCGGTAAGTACATTTGGCGATCTCTTCTTTATAATAATCCATCCGGCTCCGGTAAAGAGCTTCATCTTTCATATAATCATCAATGGCCTGACGATAAGTCCGGGTCACAACAGCCACATAAAGAGCCGTCTTCATCCGTCCTTCAATTTTAAAACTGTCAATGCCAGACTCTACAAGCTCCGGAATATGCTCGATCATACACAGATCTTTGGAATTAAAAATATAAGTTCCACGCTCATTTTCATAGACCGGCAGATATTCCCCCGGACGGGTCTCTTCCATGATCGCATACTTCCAGCGGCATGGATGGGTGCACACACCCTGATTGGCATCCCGGCCTGTAAAGTAGCTGCTCAAAAGGCAGCGTCCCGAATAAGAAATACACATGGCGCCATGGATAAAAGTTTCAATTTCCAAATCCTCCGGAATATTTGCCCGAAGTTCCCGGAGTTCGTCCATCGATAATTCTCTGGCTGAAACGACACGCTTTGCGCCAAGACTATGCCAGAAGCGATACGTTCGGTAATTCGTATTATTCGCCTGAGTACTGATATGGACTTCGATTTCCGGACATATCTCCTTTGCGATCTGGAAAACCCCCGGGTCTGAAATGATCAGCGCGTCCGGCCCGATTGCCTTTAATTCACGGAAGTATTCTTCCACACCATCCAAATCCCCGTTATGGGCTAAAATATTGGCTGTCACATATACTTTCGCCCCATGGGCATGGGCAAAGGCAATACCTTCCCGCATATCATCCATGGAAAAATTCTTCGATTTTGCCCGGAGGCTGAACACCTCGCCCCCAATGTATACTGCATCCGCGCCAAATATAACTGCAGTCTTTAAAACCTCTAAGCTGCTGGCCGGAATCAATAATTCTGGTTTTTTCATGTTGTTGCTCCTTTTTGCTGCGCTCTCATGCTTTTACGCTAACAGTCATTCCATCGCCAATCGGTAAAACAATGGTTTCCAATCCGTCCATATGTTTCAATGTCCACAGATATTCCCGCATCCGGCTGTGAATTGTCCGGTTCCGGCGAACAACCGCATACCGGGATTCCACCACATCTCCATCCTGCAGGACATTATCCGACACAAGAATGCCGCCCGGCGCCAAAAGCCGCAATACTTCCGGAAGAAAATGGATATACTGCCCTTTGGCCGCATCCATAAAAATAAAATCATAGGGACCTTCAAGCTCTTTCAATACATCTGCGGCATCGCCTTCCAGCAGAGTGATCTTCTCTTCCATCCCGGCCCGGCGAAAATTTTCACGGGCAACAGGAACCCGTTTCTCATATTTTTCTATGGTCGTTATATGGCTGCTCTCCGAAAGGCACTCTCCCATCAAGACAGCGGAAAAGCCTATGGCTGTTCCGACTTCCAGAACCGCCCCAGGCTTCTTTATTTTCAACAAAACTCTCAGAAGATTCCGACTTTCCTTGCGGATGATCGGAACATAATCTCTGACAGCTTCCTGTTCAATTGTCCGAATCAGCGGACTCTCATTCCTGTCCAATGAAAGGATATAATCCAGCATTCTCTCATCTACAATCACTGTCCGCTCTCTCCTTCATCTGTACCTTCCGCATTTTCACTGCCGCTCTCTGTATCCTGACCGGTCTCGGACTCCAGCTCCTCGGCCGTCGGCTGCTGTACTACGGAATTTTCCGCATTTCCCATCAAGGCGATCATATCATCCGCCGACATGCTCGCTTTGACAATATAGGTTCCCGGCATCAAATCGGCGTCACTCAATCTGGATTTCAGGATAAAGGCCCATTCACTGTTGATCACACCCGCATCTTTCAGCTTTTTGGCCACAGTCTGACTCCCATCGCCGCTCTGGATCTCAATCCGTATTTCCTCATCGGCATACTGGGATACGACTGGTTCCCCGAAAACTTCGTATGAGAAATCATAAGCAAAAGCGCCAACACGGAAGAGAACAAAAATGGCCACCACATAGATGATAATATTCACGCCCAGGCCCAAGATAGTAGAAATAATTTTTTTCATGTTTATGTCCTCCTCTAGTTATCTAAAAACGAAACATCCATATCCAGGCTGCTATAGATGCGATCCGTCATTTGATTCATCATCTGTGCCATTCCCTGTTCCGCCGTTAAAAATTCAATCACATCGGAATTCTGCAAAATATCTTTGTATTCGCTGTAAAGAGCTTCCAACTGCCAGATATCCTCCGGCTCCTGTGGTTTATTCTGTAATCTGAAACATTCCTTACGAAATGCATTCACTCTCCGGTTCAATTCCACATCCTTTACGAGCTTCATCTGCAAACGCCGATACTGATTATAA
>CATZYB010000252.1 GCA_958426095.1 uncultured Lachnospiraceae bacterium | reverse complement strand
CTGCGGATGGCCTGAATTTCCGTACAGGACCGGGAACAAATTATGCTACGCAAGGTCTTGTATATCTTGGCACTCAGGTAAATATTTTAGGTATTGAGGGTGACTGGTATGAAGTTTCCTGTGTTGTAAACGGCGTATTGAAAAAAGGTTATATGAGCAGAGAGTTCGTAAGGGTTGTTGGAAGCAATGACGATCCATACGAGGGCCCGACAGATGAGGAATTTGAAGAACAGCTTGCGGCCTTCCCTGAAAGCTATAAAAATGCGTTGAGACATTTGCATGCACAGCATCCAAAGTGGAGTTTTACTGCAAAATACACAGGTATTGATTTCAATTATGCGGTTGACCAGGAAAACAGCGGTAATCGTTCGATGATCTATGTTTCTTCAACGACACCATTCTCATGGCTGTCTACAGCTCCTGGAGATTATGACTGGGCAACAGATACTTATGTCAATAAGGATGGCGCATCATGGAAGGGCGCATCCAGAGAATTGATCGCTTATTATATGGATCCGAGAAACTTCCTGGATGAACAGCAGATTTTCATGTTTGAGACCCAGTCCTATGATTCGCAGAGCCGGGATGTTACTGCCGGTATTTTGAGCGGTACATTTATGGCGGACGGCAACGGCTATAACTATAATGGAAAGTATTATACCTATGTTGATACATTTATGGAAGCCGGACAGATTGCCGGAGTAAGCCCTTATTTCCTGGCTTCCAGAGTACGTCAGGAAGTTGGCGGCGGAAGTTCAGCGGCGGATGGTACCTACGGATATTATAACTTCTTTAATATCGGCGCCTATGCGAGCGCTGAAGGCAATGCGGTACAGAATGGTATTGCGTATGCTTCCCAGACCGGAAAATGGCGCCGTCCATGGACAAGCCCGTGGCTCTCTATTGTCGGCGGTGCGGAATTCCTTGCAAGTTCCTATATTAATGTAGGACAGAACACGGATTATTTCCAGAAGTTTAACGTTGTAGACACACCATATTTTGATCATCAGTATATGGGTAATATTCAGGCGCCATGTTCGGAAGGTTCCAGCCGTTACAGTACTTATAAGAGCCTGGGCGTGCTGGACAGTGCGATTACATTTGTTATCCCTGTTTATGAAAACATGCCGACCAGCGCGGCTTCAATGCCGGCTGCTACAGGAAATCCGAACAGCTATATCAAGTCTCTGACGCTGAATAATGGTTCGATTGGCTTCAATCAGACATTTACTTATAACAAACTGGATTATACGGCTGTAACGAGAGAGTCCTCGATCAATATTTCAGCTGCGCCAGTCAGCAGTTATGGCACGATCGTTTCCGGTGCAGGATATCATGAACTGAAATCCGGCAACAATATCATCCAGGTCGTATGTCAGGCCGGAAATGGCAGCCAGACAACTTATACACTGAATATTTATCGTCAGTAGAAAAGGAGAAAGACCATGAATAAAAAAATTATTTCTATTATTTGTGCAACGGTTTTAACCCTCTGTGCAGTGGTCGGCGGTGTGGTATTTACCGGGATGCGGACAAGCGCTTCGGGAACCCAGATGACCGTATCCGTGGAATCTCCGACAGTGGGAAAAGACGATGAAGTCAAAGTGCTTGTGACAGCCTCCAGCGGCGAGTCTATGAGTTATATTAAAGCAGATTTAACCTATGATCCTGAAAAGCTTGAGTTGGTGGGAACTTCCACCGACCTGGCTACAGGCGCTAACGGTGAGATACAGATCATTGAAACTTTAGCTTATGGTGAGACAGAGAGAACCTACGAACTGACATTTAAAGCTTTGGAGGTCGGAGCAACAGATATCCGTCTTCATGATGTCTATATTGAACAGTATGAGTCTTTGGAAATGGTCAGCCTGGAAGGCGATTCCACATCACTGGAAGTTGTCGTCAACACAGCGATATCAGAAGATGCGCGTATTAAGGAACTTATGATCGCGGGTGTGCAGAAGCTGGAAGAAAAGTTTGACCCGGATGTGTATGAGTACGATGTAGAAGTCGGCGTGGATATGGAAATGTTCATTTATTCTGCCGTACCGATGGAGGAAGACAGTGTTATCACTGCACCGGAAGATTTGATGCTTTCCATCGGAGAGAATCATTTCGAAATTCTGGTAACGGCTCCGGCAGGAAATACTCAGACATATATTATCAATGTGACCCGTCTGGATCATGAGCTGGAATCTGAATCTGAAACAGAGACAGAATCTGAGACCGAATCCGAGTCTGAAACGGAGACCGTTCTGGAAAGCATGACAGAGAGCGAATCTCAGACATCATCCGAAACGGAGACAGAAGCGGAAGGCGAGACATTGGGTGAAGAGCTTCTTGGTGAGCCGCAGCCATACAGTTATGAATAGGTTCATATAACAACGGATAGAAATGCCATGGAAAGAAAAATCTTCCCATGGCATTTCTTGTTCGGATAAAATGGTATGCAGTCTTTTTTGTCAAAACCCATCGACGGATGATGATTGAAACTTATAAATCTACCGTCACTGTTTTGAGCAGACATCCGATACTGGATTGAGACTGAAGATACCTCAAAAATTCATTTACATA
>CATZYB010000251.1 GCA_958426095.1 uncultured Lachnospiraceae bacterium | reverse complement strand
TTGAATTAAAGAAAATGCTGTCGACAATGGATGATTGATGCGGCAGGAATTTACAGGCTCATTTATTGCGTGTATTATTGTATGAAATATGGCAAAAAAAGATTTTTTAAATAATTTTAAAAAAATTAAAAAAAAGACTTGCCAAAATGTGTACGATGGTATATAATGCAATTGTTGAGCCAATGATGGGCTGTCGCCAAATGGCAAGGCACTGGACTCTGACTCCAGCATTTGAAGGTTCGAATCCTTCCAGCCCAGTTATCAGTCAGACATTTTATTAAAGGAAAGCTTTAGTGAAATGTCTGATTTTTTCATTTACAGAATTATAAAGGGGTGGGGATATGTATCAGATGAATCGTTCAGTGACCTATAGCGAGGTCGGGGCAGATTATAAAGTGAGTATGGCCCAGATCATTAATTACTTTCAGGATTGCAGTTGCTTTCAATCCGATTCACTCGGCGTCGGCCCGAAAAACATGGAAACGCTGGGAAAGGTCTGGATGTTGAATAGCTGGCAGATTATTGTGGATCGATATCCGGAATATGGTGAGCAGATTTGTGTGGGAACATGGCCTTATGATTTTAAAGGTCCGCTGGGAATGCGTAATTTTATTATTGACGATGCCGCTGGCCATCGTGTGGCGCGGGCCAATTCGGTTTGGGCGATGATCGATGCTGAAACAGGGCGTCCGGTTCGGGTGGATGCAACTCAGATTGAAGCATACCGGATGGAACCGAAAGAAAAGATGGATTATGCCGGACGGAAGATTTCAATTTCCGGAGATTTTGAAACGTTGGAGCCGGTTCGGGTGACAAAAGCTTGTCTGGATACAAATCATCATATGAATAATGGAAGATATGTGGCGGTAGCTATGGAATATTTACCGGAAAATTATTGCGTAAGGCAAGTGAGGGTGGAATATAAACATTCGGCCCGCTATGGAGATGTATTGATTCCTAAACGACAGGTCATTAAAGATAAAGCGACGATTCTCCTGGAAAATGCCAGTGGGGAAACGTGCGTGGTTACAGAGTTTACAGAATAGGAGCAGATTATGATACAATTGGGCGAAAAGCAAGTATTAAAAGTGGTCCGTATGAAAGATTTTGGTATGTATGTCGGCGATGCGGAAGAAGCAGTGTTGCTTCCAAGAAAGTATGTTCCTGCAGGAACACAGGTTGGCGATGAAGTAGAGGTTTTTGTATATCGGGATTCCAGCGATCGATTGATCGCTACGACTGAGGAACCCATGCTTACTTTGGGACAGGTTAGTCTGCTTCGTGTCAAGGAGATTGGAAAAATAGGTGCGTTTCTGGATTGGGGATTGGAAAAAGATTTGTTTCTTCCATATAAAGAGCAGACTGTACAGGTCCGGCCCGGAAAAAGCTATCCGGTGGCATTATATATTGACAAAAGCAAACGGCTTTGTGCCACAATGAAAATATATGAGTATCTTTCAGAAAAATCACCTTATGTCAAAGATGAAATGGTGCAGGGGATCGTTTATCAGGTAAATCCGAATTTAGGCGTGTTTGTGGCGGTGGATGGCAAATATCATGGAATGATCCCAAAGAAAAATGCCCATGGGCAGTTTCGGGTTGGTGATGCGGTTCAAGCTCGTGTAGTTCGTGTTCGTGAAGATGGAAAATTGGAACTCAGTATGAGAGAGCGGGTTGAAATCCAGATCGCAAAGGATGCGGCCGTGGTCATGGAGGTCCTGGAAAGTTATGACGGCGTTCTTCCTTTTTCTGAAAAAGCTTCTCCGGAAGTCATTGAACGGGAATTAAATATGTCTAAAGCCGCTTTTAAACGGGCAGTAGGACATTTGCTTAAAATGAAAAAGATTCAGGTCGCCGATCATAAAATACGGATCAATATGTAAAACATAAATGAATAAATTATTACAAAAAAATTACAATATTGGTTGACAATAGTGAAGGAGTTTGTTAGAATACTATTTGTAACAGAAATGTAATATATGTCCTGCAAATGTAACAAAGATTTTACGGGACATGTCATTACTGGATTTAAGGAGGAAAAGACCAATGGGTAAATTAAAATTTGCACCGTGTGTTTTCGGTATAGCCGCAGCAGTTGTATTCGGTACAAATCCAATAGGTGTTCAGGCAGCTCCGGTTACTACAACAAAATATGATGTTTCGTTTGGAGATTTGGATATCCAGGGAAAAATTATCTATACAGCGACTGAAGAAGTTGCTTCCCCATTTTATAAGAAGGGTATTTCTACGGCGGAAGATTGTGTCATGATTCGTAAAGAACCGAGTGCAGACAGTGAAGCAGTTGGAAAACTGTATTTCGGTGCTGGATTTGAGGTTTTGAGTGACGAAGGCGAATGGATACATATTCAGTCGGGTTCTTGCGAGGGATATGTTTCAGCAGATTATGTTGTTACAGGCAAGGAAGCTGAAGAAGTTGCCAAGAATACAGATGCAGTAAGCAGCTATGCCAAAATCGTTGCAGACGGTGTAGAGATTAAAGCAGAAGCGTCCGATGATGCAGAAGTCATTGCAACCGCCGGAAATGAAGAAATTCTTGAAGTTGTAGCTGTCATTCCTGAGTCTGA
>CATZYB010000250.1 GCA_958426095.1 uncultured Lachnospiraceae bacterium | reverse complement strand
TTTAAGTCTCAGAATATGGCGCTGAATTCCTATATTACAAAAGATGGCCTTGAGATGGGAAGGGCGCAGGTCATGCAGGCCGAGGCGGCCGGTGTGGAACCAACGGCCGACATGAATCCTATTTTGCTGAAACCGACAAGCCATACCGGGTCCCAGGTCATTGTAAATGGCCGGGTCCGGGGACAGATGAAGGCTATGGATTATTTCCGGTATAAAACAGAGCTGATTCCGGATATTATGGCGGCTTATGAAAGGCTTTCGGCGGCTTATGATATGATCGTCATTGAAGGAGCCGGAAGCCCGGCGGAAATTAATTTAAAAGAAAATGATATTGTGAATATGGGCCTGGCAAAGATGGTGGATGCCCCTGTGCTTCTTGTCGGGGATATTGACCGGGGCGGCGTCTTTGCTTCACTGTACGGAACGGTTAAGCTTTTAGAGCCGGAAGAGCAGGCACGGATCCGGGGGCTTATCATTAATAAATTCCGGGGCGATCCGGAGATATTAAAGCCGGGCGTTCAGATGATAGAGGATCTTGTTCACATTCCTGTCGTTGGGGTTGTTCCTATGGAAAAGATCGATATCGACGATGAAGACAGTCTGTCAGAACATCTGTTAGCTGAAGAAATAACAGGCGGTCTGGATGTGGCGGTCATCCGTCTGCCGCACATTTCAAATTTTACAGATTTTACAGCTTTTGAACGGCTGCCGGGCGTCTCCCTCCGTTATGTGGACAGGCCTTCAAAGCTTGGATGTCCCCATCTGATTTTACTTCCGGGAACGAAAAATACAATGGCTGACTTGCGGTGGATGCGGAATAATGGTCTGGAAGAACGGATTATACGTCTTTCTCGGGAAGGAATTTCCGTAATGGGTGTCTGCGGCGGTTATCAGATGATGGGAAGCATACTTTCCGATCCGGAAGGTGTGGAAGATGGCGGAGAGATGGCCGGAATGGGCCTGTTGCCTGTGCGGACGATTTTTAAGGAAGAAAAGACCCGGACCCGAATCTGCGGGGAAACGATCAGCGGCCGCCTGAAAGGCTGTATGGTAGAAGGGTATGAGATCCATATGGGCGACACTGCAGAAGAACATACGGGTGATCCGGAGGCGTTTTCTCCGTGGATAAAGCTGGCCGACGGACGGATGGATGGCATGACGAACCGGGATGGAACTGTGATGGGAACCTATCTGCATGGGATTTTTGACGGGGGAGATTTTTTGTCCCGTCTGGTTGTACCTTTGATGGAAAAATACCATTTGACCGGGGAAGGCGCGGCATTTTCAGAGAAATCCCGGGAAGAACGGGGTGAAATCTGCGTTCAGAAGATGGATATGAAAGCTTATAAAGAAAAAGAATATGATAAGCTGGCGGATTTAGTTCGAAAATCGCTGGATATGGAAAAAATATATCAAATAATGGGAGGAAGACCAAATGCTTGAAATGCTTTATCCGGATGCCTGGGTGGCGTCTGCCTATGAAATACCTTTTGAAAAACTCTATAAAAAGGGATATCGGGGAATTATTTTTGATATTGACAATACATTAGTGCCCCACGGAGCACCGGCGGATACGCGGGCGGAAGAATTGTTTGAACGGTTGAAGGAGATTGGCTTTGCCTGTGCATTGATTTCCAACAATAAGGGACCGAGGGTTCGGATGTTTAATGAAAATATTCATGCGTATACCGTATGCGACGCTCATAAACCAAGTCCTGAGAACTACCTGAAGGCGGCGGCGCTGATGGATGTGCCGAAGGAAAAGGTTCTGTTTGTTGGCGATCAGATTTTTACAGACATTTGGGGCGCACGTATGGCTGGAATTTACAGCATTCTTGTCCGTCCGATCCATCCAAAAGAGGAGATTCAGATCGTATTCAAACGAAAACTGGAAAAAATTGTTTTACATTTTTATAAAAAGAAACGTCAACGAGAAAAAAACAGTTGAAAAATTGCGGGAAGTTATTTATACTAGAATAAGTTATTTATGCAATATTTTTAAGGAGGATTCCAAGCATGGTATCAGCAGGTGATTTTAGAAATGGCTTGACTATTGAATATGAAGGAAACGTTTATCAGATTATTGAATTCCAGCATGTAAAGCCTGGAAAAGGTGCGGCTTTCGTTCGTACAAAATTAAAGAATATTAAGAGCGGCGGTGTTGTTGAAAAAACTTTCCGTCCTACAGAAAAATGCCCTCAGGCACATATTGAAAGAAAAGAAATGCAGTATCTTTACAGCGACGGTGATTTATATCACTTTATGGATGTGGAAACCTATGACCAGATCGCATTAAGCGACGATCAGGTTGGCGATACACTGAAATTTGTTAAAGAGAATGAAATGGTTAAAATTCTTTCCCACAATAACGAAGTGTTCGCTATGGAACCGCCATTATTTGTAGAACTGGAGATTACAGAAACAGAACCTGGATTCAAAGGCGATACATCAACTGGAGCTACAAAACCGGCAACTGTTGAGACAGGTGCTTTGGTTTATGTGCCATTATTTGTTGAGATCGGTGACGTTATCAAAATTGATACACGTACAGGAGAATATTTATCCAGAGTATAATGGATATCGGACAGGATGATAAAA
>CATZYB010000249.1 GCA_958426095.1 uncultured Lachnospiraceae bacterium | reverse complement strand
ACCGGGGGCTTTACCGACTGTATGCTCCAAAACGGTGCTGTAAAAGTATTTGCCGTGGATGTGGGCCGGGGCCAGCTCGACTGGAAACTCCGGCAGGACGAACGGGTCATCAGTATGGAAAAGACAAATATCCGTTATGTGACACCGGAAGATATCGGGGAGGCGGTGGCCTTTGCCTCTGTAGATGTTTCCTTTATATCTTTGGGATTGGTATTGCCCGCGGCCAGAAATCTTCTGACGGATGACGGACGTATGGTCTGTCTGATTAAGCCTCAGTTTGAGGCGGGGCGGGAAAAGGTCGGCAAAAAAGGAGTTGTCCGGGACAAGGCGGTACATATTGAAGTGATCGAAAAGGTCATAGATATTGCCGATGGCCTTCATTTTAAGGTACTCGGCCTGGATTATTCGCCGATCAAAGGCCCGGAGGGCAATATTGAATATTTGATTTATCTTGAAAAACGGCCGGAGGATGAGGCGGCGGCCCATGAGCCGGTAGATGTGAGACAGGTGGTGGAGCAGTCCCATGCTTCACTGTAACGGGAGAGACGGATGGATAAATTTTTAATTGTGACAAATCAGGATAAAGACAGGGAACTTCGGGTGACGAAGGAGATTAAAAGGTATATCGAGTCCAGAGATTGCACATGCCACCTGGCAGAGCCATTAGCCGGCACGGATCTGCTGCAGACGGGCTATACGGATATGAGCAAACTTCAGGAAGATGTGGAGTGTGTCATTGTACTCGGCGGCGACGGCACATTTATCCAGGCGGTTCGGGATTTTGCCGGGCTGGATATTCCGCTGGTCGGTGTCAATATGGGAACCGTTGGCTTTTTGGCTGCCATTGATCTGGATGGTCTGCACGATGGTCTTGACGCCCTCATTGATGGGAAATTTACGATTCAGCATCGGATCATGCTGTATGGTCAGGTTTACCGGGAGGGGCGGAGGCTCCAGAAAAGTATTGCCTTTAATGATGTCATTGTGACCCGCTCCGGCTTTTCCCGACTGGTAGAGTTAAAAATTTATGTCAACGATCAGTTATTGGATATCTATGCTGCAGATGGCGTCATCGTATCCACGCCAACAGGTTCGACCGGATATAATCTGTCGGCCGGGGGGCCCGTGGTTTTTCCGGAAACGGAAATGATGATCATTACACCGATCTGTCCCCATTCTCTGTCGGCCCGGAGCGTTGTCGTTTCGGCCCAGGCGAAGATAAAGATTGAAGTTGGTCGGCGGCGGAAGACCCAGAAGGAGGAAGCCCTCGTTACCTATGACGGTCAGACCGTATGGGAACTGGAATCTTCGGATGTAGTCGAGGTTGTCCAGGCAAGCACCAAAGTGCCGATCGTAAATATACGTCAGAAAAGCTTCTGCGATATATTACGCAACAAAATGAAAAATGTATAATAATGCGGAAGGGAAGTGTCAGATTTGAAATTAAAACGGCATGCAAAAATTTTGGAATTAATCGATAAATATGATATTGAAACCCAGGAAGAACTGGCGGACCGGCTGAATGAAAGTGGTTTTTCGGTTACTCAGGCCACGATTTCCCGGGATATTCGCGAGCTTAAATTATCCAAGGTTTCAGGAAGCAACGGACGTCAGAAATATGTTGCTTTTATTAAACCGACGATGGAAATGACAGATAAGTATTCCAGAGTTTTGAAGGAAGGCTATATATCAAAGGAAGTCGCCACAAGTATGATCGTCATCAAAACGGTGACAGGTATGGCAATGGCGGTGGCGGTGGCGATCGATCATATGGAACTTCCGGGCGTGGTCGGCTGTATTGCCGGAGACGATACGATCATGTGCGCCCTTCGCAGCGATGAGGACGCTCATATGGTGATGGAAAAAATTAACCAGATGTTGAAATAGGGGAGACTATGCTTTTAAGTGTACATGTAAAAAATCTGGCCTTGATCGACGAGGTCGAGATGAATTTTGAAAATCATCTGAATATTCTGACGGGCGAGACCGGTGCAGGTAAATCTGTTCTTATGGGGGCGGTGAATATGGCATTGGGCGGCCGGGTCTCCAGAGATATGATCCGTAAGGGAGCGGATTATGCCCTGGCAGAATTATTTTTTTCCGTATCGGATGAACGGGTGCTGGAAACACTGAAGGCCATGGAAATTCCGGTGGAGGATGATTCTGTTATCATATCCCGCCGTATGACTTCAGGCCGAAGTGTGAGCCGGATTAACGGGGAAATCGTTTCGGCATCCGATGTGCGCCGGGCCGGACAGCTTTTGATGGATATCCACGGTCAGCATGACCATCAATCCTTATTGGATAAGTCCAGACATTTGACGATTCTGGACCGGTTTATCCGGGAGCCATTGGGCGATAAAAAAGAAAGACTGGCAAAGGCTTATCAGGAATACATGTATTGGAAAGATGCCTATGAAAACAAGGCCATGGACAATGAGCAGCGTTTGCGCCAGATGGCTTTTATCGAATTCGAAGTAGAAGAAATCGAAAATGCCCGGCTCATGGCGGGTGAGGATGAGCAGCTTGAAGCGGATTATAGGAAGATGTCCCATGGCCGTCAGATCATCGAGGGGCTTTCTCAGGTGCATCAGTGGACCGGCTA
>CATZYB010000248.1 GCA_958426095.1 uncultured Lachnospiraceae bacterium | reverse complement strand
TATCCAGGAGCTTCAGACAGAAATGAAAGAAGTGAAAGAGGATATCCGGGATATGAAAGTGGACATCCAGGACACAAAAGATGATGTGCAGGAGTTGAAAACGGAAGTAGGAGATTTGAAAAAATCTGTTAAAGCCATCGAAACAACATTGGAAACTGAGGTGATGCATGGAATAAAAATCATTGCGGAAGCTCATTTTGACTTACATAGGAAACTGCACGAGGCATTGAAAATTACAAATGAAGAAGAACTGATCGCACTTCGGGTGACAAATCTTGAAAAGGAAATGCGGGAAGTTAAAGAACGAATAGATAAAATTGCATAATAAAGCAAAAAAATCGTTACAGACAGGAAAGCTCCAGGATGGAGCTTTCGTCCGTAACGATTTTTGTTATTCATTGCAGCTATGCAAAAAATTTCTGCCAGTATCCCATAACAAGGATGAAGAGAATGATCAGCGGTAAAATATAACTGACATAAAACCGGGACCATTGAGGAAATTTCGGGCCCTTTCCGGCATCGGCTTCATCGATAAAGTTTTTCCAGCCCCAACCCCTCTTGCTTGTACAAAAGAGCAGATACAAAAGGCTTCCAATCGGCAGCAGGTTATTGGAGACGATAAAATCTTCCAAATCCTGAATCGTGCTTCCTGCACCGAGAGGCGTAATACCACTGAGTACATTGAAACCAAGGACACAAGGCATGGACAGAATGATGATTAAAATGCCATTGATCAAAACGGCTTTTTTTCGTTCCCATCCCCATAAGTCCATGGAGAAACTTAAGATATTTTCAAACACGGCAATAATGGTGGACATGGCGGCAAAGGACATAAAAACAAAAAATAGTGTGCCGAAGATCCGTCCGCCAGCCATCTGATTAAAAATGTTCGGCAAGGTGACAAATACGAGCCCAGGGCCTTCGCCCGGGTCCACGCCGAAAGCAAAACAGGCCGGGAAAATGACCAGTCCGGCCATTAAAGCGATCAGTGTGTCCAACAGACAGATATTCATAGATTCGCCGAGAAGCCGCCGTTCTTTACTGATGTAGCTTCCAAAGATGGCCATGGCGCCGATACCGAGGCTCAAAGTAAAGAAAGCCTGACCCATAGCGGCAAAAATAACTTCACCGAGACCGTTTTCTATGATTTTTCCAAAGTCAGGAATCAGATAAAAACGAATCCCCTCAGCCGCACCATCCAGGGTAACGCTGCGTATACATAAAATAATAAGAATGATCAAAAGAAAACTCATCATTACTTTTGTGATACGTTCAACGCCTTTCTGGAGACCGAGACTGCAGATGCCGAAGCAAAGCAGGACGGTGATCAGCATCCAGAGAGTCATGGCGCCCGGGTTTCCCAGCATGCCGTTAAATATGCCGCTGACCTCTTCCGGTGTGGTTCCAACAAATTCGCCGCGGAGCATTTTGTAAACATAGTAGAGCATCCATCCGCCGACTGTGGTGTAAAACATCATGAGAAGATAATTACCGGCCATGGCCAGGTAGCCGGTGATATGCCATTTCGTTCCGGAAGGTTCCAGAACATGAAAACTTCTGGCTGCGGATTTCTGGCTGGCCCGTCCAACGGAAAATTCCATGACCATGATCGGCAGACCAAGAATTACAAGAAATATCAGATAAATCAATACAAATGCGGCGCCTCCGTATTTGCCAGTGATATATGGAAAGCGCCATACATTGCCAAGACCAATGGCGCAGCCGGCTGAGATAAGAATAAATCCGAGTCTGGATGAGAAATGTTCTCTCTTTTCCATAATTTTCCCCCTTTTTACGTGTTCATAATCTTTATAAGAATAACAAATGTATAGTGTGGGGTCAAGGAAATTGTAAAAAAATGGTGATAAACTGACTGACGGATAAAAAATACAGAAATTATCGACAGGTACGGGATTTCCTGCTATAATCTACGCGGAAGACCTGTATTTTTATTATAGAAGGGATGATTGAAGTGGAAGCGATGACTGCAGGGGAAATTGTGAAAGCAGTAGACGGTATATTACTGGCCGGAAATCCGGAAACAGTGATTGAACATATATGTATTGACAGTAGGGAAGCAAAGGAAGGAAGTCTTTTTGTGCCGATTATCGGCGAAAAGGTGGACGCCCATAAATTTATTGCTCAGGTATTGGATAACGGTGCGGCCGGGACCTTCATGTCTCATGGTGATGTGGTGAACCCGGACAAAGTGCATATCATGGTAAAAGATACAGTGAAAGCCCTGGGGGATTTGTCGGCGCATTATCGGAAAAAGTTTCATATGCCAATCGTTGGGATCACGGGAAGTGTCGGTAAGACCTCCACAAAGGAAATGATCGGTGCAGCCCTGGAGACGGGGTTTCATATTATGAAAACAGCGGGAAATCAGAACAGTCAGATCGGTGTTCCACTGACATTATTCCGTATGGAAAAGGGGCAGGAGCTGGCTGTAGTAGAGATGGGAATCAGTGAGTTTGGTGAAATGGAAAATCTGGTCCGTTTCGTAGAGCCGGATGTGGCTGTAGTAACCAATATTGGGGAGGCTCACATTGCCCAATTTGGCAAGAAAGAAAATACAATGAAAGAAAAGCTGAAAATTGCTGTGAATTTTACG
>CATZYB010000247.1 GCA_958426095.1 uncultured Lachnospiraceae bacterium | reverse complement strand
GGCCTCCTTCCCTGTGAGAATACCATCACGGATGATTGCCTGACGTTTGGCGTGGGAGGCAATTTCTGCATCGTGAGTAATCATAATGATAGTAATACCTTCATCGTTGAGTTTTTGGAAAAGCTCCATGACCTGTTCGCCGGACGTACTGTCCAGGGCGCCCGTCGGTTCATCGGCCAGAAGGATGGTCGGATGGTTGACGATGGCTCTGGCAATGGCAACACGCTGCTGCTGACCGCCGGAAAGCTGTGTCGGCTTAAAATGAAGCCGGTCGCCGAGGCCGACCCGTTCCAAAGCTTCTGTGGCCCGTTCAACCCGTTCCTTTTTTGAAATGCCGGCGTAGATCAGCGGCAGATAGACATTTTCCAGTGCAGTCTGTTTCGGCAGCAGATGGAAACTCTGAAATACAAAGCCAATATTGTAGAGACGGGTATCGGACAGCTCATTATCCGAATAAGCCAGGACATCTTTACCGTTCAGATGGTAGGAGCCGGACGTTGGTTTATCGAGACAGCCGATAATATTCATAAGGGTTGTCTTACCTGAACCGGAGGGACCCATGATTGCCAGGTATTCGCCTTTCTCAACGGAAAGGGAGATATCTTTCAGGATATGGACTTCCATTTTGCCCTGCATATAATCTTTATAAACATGTTCTAACTCAAGTATCATTCAATCATTTCCTCCATATTGCCGGAACCTTCCATCTCTGAGCCGGCCTGGGAGCCGGTATTGACGCAAGGCATGCCTTCAGTTAAGGTGTCCTCAGGAAAGGCAATGGAATCTTCCAGAGTAAGTCCCGAGGTGATTTCATATTCGTCCATTGTTTCGTCATATTGACCGGTAGTGATCTGGCGTTTTTCCAGTTTGTCGTTCTTTCCGCACACCCATGCATAGGCGTCGTTGCCGTCAAATATGAGGTAGTAACTGGAAAGCCAGAGACCTTCTTTGGTTTCGGTCTGCCCAAGGTCCGGTTCCATAAATACATGCTGGCCGAGCATGAGCATTGCTTCATCCGTCAGTTCTACGTAGAAGTTATAGGAAGAAGACGAAGTGTTTGTGTCGCTGTTTGATGAATAATACATGGAGTTCTGATTATTTACCGGGTTTTCGGTATCTACTTCGGTTACTGTGCCCCGCCAGACGATACTTTCATCAATTCTGGAATGGACGAGCATTTCCTGTCCCGCAGAGATGGCGTACATGTTCTGCTCATTAATGGTTCCTTTAATGCGGTATTCATTATTTGAAAGAATTGTCATGTAGGCCGAGTCACCCTCATATCCGTAGGATGACTGGGAACCGTCATTGATGGATTTTACAACGCCGTCGATTTCACTGGTAACTGTGGAATTTTCCAGAGATTTGCGAATCTGATCGATTTCGACACCCTTACTTTTCTGATTGTATTCTGCCCGCTTTACATCATTTTGGGCTGTTAAAATCTGAGTTGTGTATGAAAATGCTTCACTTTCAGGGGCTTTGTCCTTCTCATTTTGAAGTGTTTCAATCTGATTATACAGGGTGGAGATTTCCGTGGTGATCCGTTCAAGTTCCAGTTCGGCTTCACTTAATTTCATCTGGATTTCATCTGTATCGTAAGAAAAGAGCGGCGCGCCCTTGGTTACCGTATCGCCTTCCTTTACGAAAACTTCCTTAACATTCTTATCAGAGGCTTTTTGAATCTTTACGGTCTGCTGAGGTTCAACAACGCCGGCGTAGCGGTTCACCCCACCTGTCGATGTACTGGTGAGCATGGACACGGGAGTCGTGTAAGCAACGACGCCGTCGGCCGCCGATGATGATTTCCTGAAAACAAAAAACCAGATGCCGATCAGAATAAGCAGAATGGCTGCTGCACCGGCAGAAATAAAAATGATCTTTTTCTTTTTAGTCATGCTTTTTTCCTCCAATAAAAAGTCTATAGATAAAACTATTATATCATAAATCCCACTGTATTCGTGGAAAATACTGTCAAAAGAGAAATCTTAAGATTTACGAAAGAAAATCTAAGGAATTGAAATTGAAGAGTTGACAGTGGAAAAAATATATAATATGATTAAGAGTGCTAAAAACGAAGATGGAGACAGTAGCTTTATAGGAAGTTTGCCAGAGAGTCCGGGATGGTGGAAGCCGGATATCAGTAGTATAAAGTCGAAGATCACTCCGGAGTTGTGAACTGAAAGCCGCAGAGGCCGTAGGGGAGACGGTATCCCGCCGTTACCGGGAGAGCATATGATGGTATGCTGCTGCACAGGTGGTATAATGATAGTTTTATCAGGGCTTTCATCCTTTGCGGATGGAAGCCCGTATTTATTTTTATAAAGAAATGGAGGAATTTCAGTGTACGAAAAAGTTTCTACGAATATGAATTTTGTGGAAAGAGAAAAGAAAATCGAAAAATTCTGGCAGGAAAACGACATTTTCAAAAAAAGTATTGAGTCCCGGAAAGAAGCTCCGGAATATACATTTTATGACGGACCGCCGACGGCCAATGGAAAACCCCATATTGGTCATGTGCTGACCCGTGTTATCAAGGATATGATCCCGCGTTATAAGACAATGAAAGGATATCAGGTTCCTAGAAAGGCCGGATGGGATACCCATGGCCTGCCGGTAGAACTGGAAGTCGAAAAGAT
>CATZYB010000246.1 GCA_958426095.1 uncultured Lachnospiraceae bacterium | reverse complement strand
GTTGTTTATGCACCGCAGAGCATTCGTGATGCAAGCAATGCAGAAGCAAGCTTTGAGGAAATCTTTGGATATGAGTATGCGCCGGTATTTGAATAATTTTTGAAAGTTGGAGAGGCGGGACGGCGTAAAAACCGTCCCGTATTTTATCAGGATACGCCACACTGATGAAATGCGCAGCATTTTGGAGGTTGGTTCTGAACAGTTACAGAATATGCTGCAATGCCGTTATTTGGTGAGGTATATACCTGAATCAGGGATACGGAAAGCAATCAAAGCAGAGTGAAAATTTTGGAGTGGATTTAAATATTTGTACTATATAGATAAGACGGAGGTGCATCTATGGAAAAGTACATCGAGTTTGAGCATGTTGGGAAGACTTTCCCGGGGCAAAAAGCTTTGGATGATGTCAGCTTTTCAATACGAAAAGGAGAGATCCATGCGATTATCGGAGAAAACGGTGCGGGAAAGAGTACATTGCTCAACATATTGCATGGGGTATTTCCGGCTACGACAGGTGAGATACGAATTGATGGGAAGGCAGTAAAATTTGCAGAAATTGCAGATGCGATTGACGCAGGAATTGCGAAGGTGCATCAGGAAATTGTCAGTATTCCGGATATGACGGTCGCAGAAAATCTGTTTATGGGGAAAGAACCGGGAAGATATGGGATTATTGATAAGAAAAAAATGAATCAGGATACCGAGACGCTGCTGAAGCGGTTGAATTGTAATATTCAGCCGACGGATCGGATGGGAGATCTGTCAACCGGACAGAAGCAGATGGTATCCATAGCAAAGGCACTAGAGGTGAATGCAACGGTTATTTCTTTTGATGAACCGACCGCTTCTTTGAGTGATAAGGAAGTGGAAACCTTATTTGGAATCATTCATGATCTGAAGGAAAAAGGAATAACGATACTTTATATCAGCCATAAGATGAATGAAATTTTTCAGATGTGTGACCGGGCAACGGTATTACGCGATGGAAAATATATTAAAACAATTGAGATGGCAAAAACAACAAGAGATGAAGTGATCCAGGCAATGGTCGGACGTGATATCTCATTGTTTGCAAAGCGGACAATGCCGTGCCAGAAAAAAGGAACGGAACCGGTGCTTCGCGTAGACGGGCTGTGTTCTGATTTATTTAATCAGATCAGCTTTGACTTGTATGCAGGTGAGATCCTTGGATTTTTTGGCCTGGTAGGAGCAGGAAGAACAGAAGTGATGAGGGCCATTTTTGGGGCAGATCCGTACACAAAGGGAAGCGTCATACTAAATGGGAAGGAAATTCACTGCAAATCTCCGCATGAGGCAATCGAACGTGGAATCGCATTGATTTCAGAAAACAGAAAAGAAGAAGGAATTCTTCCGAACTTTGATAATAAGGACAATATTTCACTGGCCAGTCTGAAAAAATATATGTCCGGTATTGTGATCAATGATAATAAGAAGAAACAGAATGCTCTGGAGAAAGGAAAGCAGGTAGGATTGAAGCCGAATGATCCGGCTTTCATGACGGTCAGCTTATCCGGAGGAAATGCACAGAAGGTAATTCTGGCGCGGTGGATGTCAACGGATGCAACGGTTATGATTTTTGATGAGCCGACAAAAGGAATCGATATTGGTGCAAAAGCAGATATCTATCTTTTGATGGAAAAAATGGCTGAGCAGGGCGTGGCGATTATTATGGTATCGTCGGAACTGACAGAGGTCATGGGAATGAGTGACCGAATCATCGTAATGCGGGACGGAGAGATTACGGGAGAACTTGCTAAGGAAGAATTCTCAGAACAGAATATTTTAAATTATACGGTGGAGGGAAACTAGAGATGAGCGCTATTTATAAAAAATATCGAAGAGAGTGGAGTACCCTGGTTGCTTTGTTGATTACGTTTGTACTGTTCAGTGCACTGGAGCCTTCTTATTTATCAGCAACCAATGTGGCAACGATTATTACGCAGGCTGTAACGTACGGTTTGATGGGAATCGGAATGACCTGTGTTATTATTTCCGGCGGTATTGACCTGTCCGTAGGATCTTCCCTTGCATTGCTGGCATGCATCGGCGCACAGCTTGCAAAGATGGGACTTCCGATACCGATCTGGATTCTGGCGTGTCTGGCACTTGGTTTCCTTATGGGCGTGTTAAACGGTGTGCTTGTCGGAAAAATGAAACTGCAGCCGTTTATCGCAACAATGGGAACGATGCAGGTCTACAGAGGAGTAGCTTACGTAATTACCGGTGGTTTCCCGGTTTTAAATGTACCGAGAAATTATCGAAATGTATTTAACTTCAAGATTACGTCTGTAATGACCTTTGCAGTAGTTATTTTCTTCCTGTTTGCAGTTATTATTACGTTTGTTTTGAAAAAAACGAAAATTGGCGCTTATACATATGCAGTCGGAGGAAATGAGGACGCTGCAAGACTTTCCGGAGTACGTGTTGAGCGGACAAAGGCACTCATTTACGGTATTGGTATGCTTGGTACAACGCTGGCAGCGCTCGTTATGATCGGACGTCTCGGAACGGGAGATCCGTCTACCGGACAGGGCTATGAAATGGATGCCATTGCGGCAGCGGCAATTGGTGGTACTTCTATGGCTGGAGGCCGCGGAAATATTTTCGGAACCGTAATTGGTGCGGTACTGTTCTCGGCACTGAAGG
>CATZYB010000245.1 GCA_958426095.1 uncultured Lachnospiraceae bacterium | reverse complement strand
CAGACCGGAGATATATTAATGAAATCGTTGAAATGCTCGGTATTCAGGATAAAATGAACAGTCTTCCGAACCAGCTTTCCGGCGGTCAGCAGCAACGGGTGGCCATAGCCAGGGCTTTGGCATCCAAACCGGCGATCATCCTGGCCGACGAACCCACGGGAAATTTGGACAGCAAGACCACACAGGAGGTGTTGGGACTTTTAAAACTGACCGGAGAGCGGTTCCACCAGACGATTGTTATGATTACGCATAATGAGGCGCTGGCCCAGCTCTGTGATCGTGTCATTCATATTGAGGATGGCCGGATAGTCGGCGATTTTGTTCGGGGAGGTGACCGGCATGAGAAATAATAATCGGGCGGTCATTCGGAAGATTTCGGGAAAAAGCCTCAAAAATAACCGTATGCGTAATATTTTTGCAGTATTGGCGATCATTCTTACAGGAATGCTTTTTACATCCGTATTTTCTCTGTGCAGCGGAATGATTCAGGTGGCTCAGGAACAGACGATGCGTGAGGTTGGAGGGAAATTTCATGCGGGCTTGAAACGGGCGACGGAAGAGCAATATGAAAGAATTTCATCGGATCCATCGGTCAAGCGGTGCAGTTATGATATTTTTCTTGGCTATGCGGAAAATGTTATGAAACGTCAGGCAGAATTGAGATATATCCCGGATGAGAAGGATTTGGAGGATTATTTTATCATTTTAGAAGAAGGCCGACTCCCAATGGAAGAAGATGAGATTGTTGTCGATACGATTGTTATGGATGAATTTCAACTGCCCCATAAGGTCGGTGAAAAGATTCAATTAAGCTTTTATTTCTGTGGTGAATTCATTGAGAAGGAATTTACTGTCAGCGGCTGGTACGAAGGCGATTATGTCAGTCACGCCAGTGAACTGTTTCTTTCCGAAGCATTCTGGCGGGAACTTCGGGGTGAGCGGACGGATGCGTATTTTCTTGATTGGTATGAAACCCATCCAGAGTACGGCGGCGTTGGTTTGAGACAGATTAATTTGTTTTTTTCAAATACATCAAAGTTGGAAGAAAAAGTTTGTACAGTCATTGAAAATGCAGGATACGTGCCGGGCACAGAATTGGATTATGGTGTCAATTGGGCTTATATGCAGAGCCGTTTAGAGTCGGTGGATCCTCTGACCTATGTTTTTTTGGGAGCAGCGGTTATAGTCATTTTAATTGCGGGTTATTTGATCATTTATAATATTTTCCAGATTTCTGTCGTATCCGATATACGATTCTATGGATTGCTGAAGACGATTGGAACGACAAAACGTCAAATTCGACGGTTGGTAAACCGCCAGGCGTTTATGTTGTCCATCATTGGAATTCCTATAGGTATTCTTTTGGGATATGCCATTGGTAAGTGGCTCCTGCCTTTTACAATGAGTTTTATGCAGTATCAAACAGACATTTCATTGAACTTTGATCCGCTGGTCATTCTTTTGGGCGCTGTGTTCTCTATCATAACTGTGTTTTTAAGCTGCCGAAAACCGGGAAAGATTGCAGGAAGCGTGTCCCCGGTAGAAGCTGTGAAATATACAGAAGGAAATGGCGGAATGAAAAGTAAGCGCAGAAAAGCCAGAAATTTCAGTGTATTTGCCATGGCTATAGCAAACCTTGGGCGAAATAAAAAGAAAACATCGGTTGTGGTAGCCGCCATTTCTCTGAGTATCATTTTATTAACGGTTGTCATGACCGGCGTTGGGAGTTTTCGTATTGAAAAGTTTTTGGAAGACCGCATGATCGGAGATTTTGTTCTTGGAAGCGTAAATATAACCAGCGGCTACCGGGATGGAGATTTTGATATTGATAAGGATTATTTGGCTATGGCCGATGAACAAAGCGGTATTATCGAAAAAAATGAAATGTACTGGTATAACTATGGTATGGCCTCGATTGAAATGGATGATGCAGCGCTGGAGCGTTATCGAAAGCTGGACGAGGCAGGAAAGTTGGAGAGAAATGAAAATACAGAACTGAGGCTTAATAAGGTTCTGGATGGAGAAATGTCATTTTCTACCCATTTCTATGGTTACAGCACACCTCTGTTGAAGAATTTGAAAGTTATCGAGGGAACATTGGATATGGAGAAGTTTCAATCCGGTGACTATATTTTAGCCGGTGATATCACGGGCCATGGAGAATTTACCAGTGAAGATCGTGTATACCGCCCGGGGGATAAGATTAAGGTGAGTCAGCGAACAGAGGCTTCTGAACTGCATGAAGTGAAAGATAAATATGGAGAGACTCTGGATGTGTGGTATGACAATCTGGAGACAAAGGAATATGAAGTTATGGCTGTCGTATCTATCCCATATAGTATGAATTCCCATATGTACACGGTGAATGGTATGGATCTGGTACTTCCCTTAAAAGAATTTGAGGGCAATCCGTTTGTAAAATGTTTTGCCGTATCTTATCAGGTAGAGGCGGAAGATCAGGAGGCATTTGAGAATAGCCTTAAATCCTATACGGAAACGCCGGGAACATCCATGGGATATCTTTCAAAGAATAATATCCGCAGCGAATTTGACGGTATGGTTCGGGTAATCGGAACCATCGGTATTACTTTGGCTGCAGTGATCGCCTGGATTGGTAGACTGAATTTTGTTAATGCGGTTATTACGGGAATCATTGCAAGAAAGCGGGAGTT
>CATZYB010000244.1 GCA_958426095.1 uncultured Lachnospiraceae bacterium | reverse complement strand
CTATCCGGTATGGTATTCCCCAGTTCAGACTCGTCAATCCCTTCTAAGTGCATATAATCCTCTACTTCATACCATGGCACCACAAATCCTGCTCCATGAGCACAGAATACAGAACCCGTGGGATTGTCCAAGTCACGTTCGGAATCATATCCAATCTCCTCTACAATTTCATCCTGATTCTGACATGGGGCATAGCCCTTCAATGAACAGAATAATCTGCCCCGTCCCTTTGTATAGGAGGTTACCTGTGTCTGATAATCTCGCATCATTGATACAGGTGCACTGCCTTTCAGAACCATCATATCATCCTCATCTGCTTCCGGCTGCTGGAAAGTTCCATTCATTTTCTGAATGTCAGTCATGGCACGCCCGATCATATCTCCCGGAATCTCAAGTCTGAACTCATAATATGGCTCAAGCAGTACACTTTTTGCTTTCTTTAATCCCTGACGCACAGCCCTGTACGTTGCCTGCCGGAAATCGCCACCCTCTGTGTGTTTCAGATGGGCGCGTCCTGTAATCAGTGTAATCTGCATATCTGTAATTGGAGAACCGGTCAGTACTCCCGGGTGCTCCCTTTCTTCCAGATGAGTCAGGATCAGACGCTGCCAGTTACGGTCCAGCACGTCCTCACTGCATGCAGTAAAAAACTGCAGACCGCTCCCCGGCTCTCCCGGTTCCAGAAGCAGATGTACTTCTGCATAATGACGCAGCGGTTCAAAATGGCCTACACCTTCTACCGGCTCTGCGATTGTTTCTTTATATACGATATTTCCTGTGCCAAACTCTACTGCTACATGGAAACGCTCCCAGATCAGATGCTTTAATATCTCGATCTGAACCTCACCCATCAGCATGGCATGGATTTCTCCAAGCTGTTCGTTCCATACAATGTGAAGTTCCGGTTCCTCCTCTTCCAGCTCTTTGAGTTTCTTCAGCATCTGGTGAACATCACAGTCCTCGGGAAGCAGAATCCTGTAATTTAATACAGGTTCCAGAACCGGCATTTCGGATTCCCGTTCAATCCCAAAGCCCTGTCCCGGATGTGTCTGGGAAAGACCGGTTACTGCACAGATGGTTCCTGCAGGAGCCTCCTTTGCAAGCTCAAATTTCGCACCGGAATAGATACGGATCTGATCTGCCTTCTCTGTATCTGTGAGAAGTTCCTTCACCTTCAATGTTCCACCTGTGATTTTCATATAGCTTAAACGATTGCCCTGATCGTCTCTGGCAATCTTGAATACTTTTGCGCCAAACTCGGATGGATATTCTGGTGTCTCACAGTATTTTTCCAAACCATGGAGGAATTCTTCTACACCTGTCATTTTCAGCGCAGAGCCAAAGAAACATGGGAAAAGTTTTCGCTCTTTGATTACTTTTCGGATATCTGATGTTGATATTTCCTCTGTTTCCAGGTATTTTTCAAGCAGTTCCTCATCGCAGACAGAAACATCTTCCAGAAACTGAGACTGCAGATCTGATTTTTCCCAGGTGAAATCAACGCAATTATCACTTAATCGCTTCTTTAATTCTGCCAAAAGTTTCTCTTTATCAGTTCCGTCCTGATCCATTTTATTGATAAACAGGAACGTCGGGATCTGGTATCTTGCCAGAAGTCTCCATAAGGTCATGGTATGTCCCTGCACACCATCCGCTCCATTGATTACAAGGATGGCATAATCCAGAACCTGCAGTGTTCTCTCCATCTCCGCCGAGAAATCCACATGCCCCGGCGTATCCAGAAGAGTTATCCCCCTGTTTCCCAGTTCAAACTCCGCCTGCTTGGAAAAAATCGTAATTCCTCGTTCCCGTTCCAGGTTATAGGTGTCCAGATAAGCATCCTTATGATCCACCCGCCCCAGCTTACGAATCTTTCCAGTCAAATACAAAATCCCTTCCGACAACGTAGTCTTACCGGCATCTACGTGCGCAAGGATACCTACAACAAGTTTCTCCATAGTATATTTAAAAGCTCCTTTTTCTTTATGAATTGATATATAAGTATTGGCTTAAATAAAATTAATCGTTTGTATCAATTAAAGAACTATTTTAACATAAGAATCTATATAATTCCAATATGGTTCTACTTTAATAAGTGATCCGGCATTGAACGCATTGAGCGCAGTATTCTTTACATTCCAATATGGTTCTACTTTAATCGATAACACCATAGCTTTCTTTATATGTCTTACTCCACCTTTATATCCATTTTTTCATTTACCCATCCTCTGATAGTTTCTTCACTTTCGCAAAGAATCCTGGCTACCTTTTCAATTGAATCTCCCTCTTTAAAAAGGGAATTTGCATTTATAGAAAAATTATTTATAATTGAGGCACTATACATATACATAAAATTGTCTGTTTCGAAAAAATTATTTGCTTCCTGTACCTGTTGGTTCTCACTTCTATAATACAAGCTTAATGCTGAAAAAATAGATATTAAAATAAAAATTGGGATTAAAATATACCCAATTATTTTAACAAATTGTTTTGTTTTATTTTTCACATCTATCTACCACCTTTTTTTACTACTTTTTGAATATAAATTTATAAATACTTTTATATTTGAATATATAAATAATTTTATATACTTTTATATTTAATCTTATAAATACTTTAAATTAATTTACTTTAGTTTTATATCATATTACATTTTGTGGACTTTTAAATTTTTTCAAATTATTA
>CATZYB010000243.1 GCA_958426095.1 uncultured Lachnospiraceae bacterium | reverse complement strand
ACACATGGACTGAATGGCGATCGGATTTTTTCCGCCAATACAGCATCCACCGATTGAAATGACCTTTGTATTTTCACGAATCATCAAACACGCCTCCCCGAACTGCTGCAGCTACAGCAGCAATTTGTGTATATCATTATAAAGAATAAATACCATAAGAACCATTAAAAATGCAAAGCCAATGGTGTGTACCCAGCCCTCTTTTTCCGGCGGCAGCGGCTTTCCCCGCACCGCTTCCACTATTAAAAACAGGATACGTCCACCGTCCAATGCCGGGATGGGCAATAAATTGACCACGCCCAGATTGGCGCTCAGTAAAATACAGATATTCATCATATTTAAAAGAACATCCAGCCAACCATAGCTTTTCGCTTCCTGATAGGTATCGTCGATCATATCCACAATCCCCACCGGACCGGACAGTTCATTGGCTGAAACCTGACCTGTGACAAGCTTTCCAAGGCTTCGGGCCGTTGTCGTTATCCAGTATCGGACTTCAAAAACGCCATATTTTAATGTGTCCAGCACACCCGTTCGCTCATAAGCCCCGCCATAAATCTGGATTTTATATGTGCCGTCCGAACTCAGCTCCGGCGTGACCGTTGTCCGGTACTCATTTCCATTTCGCGTCAGAACCATTTCCATCGGCGTACCATCCGAATTCATCAATACTTCTGTCCGAAATTCCTTATACATATGAATCTTTCGCCCATTAACTTCCTTGATCACATCGCCATCACGAATGCCTGCTTCCCAGGCCGGACCATTTTCTTCGACCTTATAGACCGACGGTGTATCATATCCAATAATACCGACAAGAATCAACGCAAAGAAAAAAGCCAGGATAAAATTAAATAAAGGACCGGCAACGATCACCTGAAAACGCTGCCATACACTTTTTGAATTAAAAGAATTATCTCCTGTTTCATCGGTATCTTCGCCGACCATGGCGCAGGAACCGCCCAGCGGCAGGGCTTTGACTGCATAAACCGTTTCGCCCCGTTTAAAGCTGAACAAGATCGGTCCCATACCAAGGGCAAATTCCGTGACGCCGACGCCATTTTTCTTTGCCAGAAGAAAATGGCCAAATTCATGAAATAAAATAATTATGCTGAATACGATCAGAGCTACAATAATTCCCAAACTACCACCTGCTTTCGATAAATTCATAAGCTGCCTTCTCCGTATCCAGAATCTCTTCCAGTGACGGAGATTTTATTGCAGTGTGTTTTTCCATAGCCTCCCCAATTATTTCCGGTATATCTAAAAATCTGATTTTTCTGTCTAAGAATTTAGCCACGGCCCGTTCATTGGCCGCATTGAAGACGGTCGTCATAGAACCGCCGATCTCCAGGGCTTTATAGGCCAGTTTAAGTCCCTTAAAAACTTCCAGGTCCGGCGCCTCAAAATGGAGTGTTCCCAATTTAAATAAATCGAGCCATTCGCCGCCCAAAGGCTTTCTGTCCGGATAAAACAAAGCATATTGAATCGGGAGCCGCATATCCGGCGTTCCCATCTGTCCGATAACTGCAGAATCGTCAAACTCCACCGCGGAATGAATGACGCTCTCCGGATGGACAACAACCTGGATCCGGTCCAGCCCCACATCAAAGAGCCACCGGGCTTCAATGACTTCCAGTCCCTTATTGACCATCGTAGCCGAATCAATGGTGATCTTACGACCCATGACCCAATTCGGATGTTTTAAGGCATCCTCCACCTGGACGGATTCCAGATCTTTAAGACTTTTGCCCCGGAATGGTCCGCCGGAAGCTGTCAATAATATTTTATGGATCTGTCCCCGTTTCTCTCCCTGTAAAGACTGGAAAATCGCCGAATGCTCACTGTCCACTGGCAAGATCTTTACACCTTTTTCCTTTGCCAGCGGCATGATAAGATGTCCCGCCGTTACGAGCGTTTCCTTATTGGCAAGGGCAATATCTTTTCCGGCTTCAATAGCCGCGATCGTCGGCCGGATACCGATCATACCGACCACCGCTGTCAGCACAATATCCGCCGACGGCTCCACAGCCGCTGCCAAAAGTCCATCCATACCCGCCAGCACTTCCACTGAAAGATCGCTGATTTTTTCTCTCAGCTCTTTGGCTTTATCCTCGCGGTAGACCACCGCCAGCTTTGGCTTGAATTCCCGAATCTGTTCCTCCAGCTTTTCAATATTTGATGCGGCCGCCAGAGCCGTCACCTGAAAATCATTTTTATAATGACGCACCACATCCAGAGTCTGGGTTCCAATGGAACCGGTAGACCCTAAAAGCACTATATTTTTCATCTGTCTTACCTCACTTTTTACCCGACTTCCGAAGCCTTAGATCGCAGCTCCAAAATAAACAGCCAGGAAATAAACAATCGGCGCTGTAAACAAAATACTGTCAAACCGATCCAGCACACCGCCGTGGCCCGGAATCAGCTTTCCATAGTCCTTGATACCCGTATCCCGCTTGATGGCGGACGCCGTCAAATCACCAACAACGGCAATGACCGCACCGACGCCGCAAATAATACCGCAGGCTGCAACCGCATTATCGAGGGACGGCAGATGGCCTCCGGCCAGAGCGCCATAGGCCACACCGAGCAAAGCCGCGCCAACAATTCCGCCCACCAAACCTTCAACACTCTTTTTCGGACTCAGTTTTGGCGTCATCTTATGCTTACCGATCAGCATACCTA
>CATZYB010000242.1 GCA_958426095.1 uncultured Lachnospiraceae bacterium | reverse complement strand
GAGCCCAGGCGGTACTTTCCGCCGGGTGGATATTTTCCGAACGTTCCCTCGAAGCTTTCATCCGACGGATAGCCAGTGCAAATAAAAAGAATTCGTCAAATCCAAGACGCCTCCGGGCCAGAATAAGAGAATCTCTATCCTTCGGATAATGAATATTCTGGAGGGCAAAATTATATTCAGACAAATGAAACTCTGTCCGCAAATCTTCGGGAAGATAATCTTCAAACAGAGTCTCTTCATCTAAAACCTGACGTACCAGTTTTCCGATCATTTTCTGATGGACACCCTCTGTCAGTGAATACACCGGCTGTATGGAAGACCGAACTTTCGAATAAGCCTCCGGTTCAAAAATTTCGGGCTGCTCCATCGTCCATTGGCCATTTTTATTTTTTACGATACCATAAAAAATATAAGTTTTACCTGAAATTATCTGTTTTTTTAAATAGGGCATCCGATACCAGATGAGCTGAAGTCGGGTATCGCCATCAATCAAAGTTCCGGCTGTCTTTTCCACCCGGCCGCCGGGAATCCTCACCAGACTTCGATGAAGATACCCTTTAACAGCCAGACGTTTTCCCGGTGTCACATCGCTTACGTCCACTGGCTCATCATAAGTCTGATAAGTCCTTGGATAATACTCAAGCAGATCTTCCACTGTAAAAATGCCCAGCTTATTTAAATTTTTTTCAATCTTATCCCCAACGCCTTTCAGGGTTCGGACAGAATCTGTGAGTGTCACCCCATCACCTCGATCATATTTCAAAAAAAGAGAATGCCGCCTTCCGGAGACATTCCCCTTCAATGTTTTTCTTATTCTACAGAAAGTACATAGTAATAAATTGGCTGGCCGCCATTCTGAACTTCCACATCCACATCCGGATATTTTTCTTCAAGCTGACCGGCCAATGCTTCTGCATCATCTTCTGAAACATCTTCGCCGTAGTAAATGCTGATCAATTCAGAATCTTCATCAACTAAGGCATCAATCAATTCGAGCGTTGCTGAATCGATATCCTTTGTCACAGAAAGAATGCCCGAATCACCGATTCCCATAATGTCACCCTCAGTAATTGTTTTATCATCAATCACCGTATCTCTGACTGCATAAGTTACCTGGCCGGATTTTACCCGTTCCATTTCCTGGATCATATGCTCCGTATTCGTTTCGGCTGTCTCACCATCAATATAATTAACCACAGCTGTGATTCCCTGAGGTACCGTTTTGGAAGGAATGACGATCAGCTGCTTGTCTTCAACAAGAGATTTCGCCTGTTCTGCGGCAAGAATGATGTTACTGTTATTTGGCAGTACATAAATCGTATCTGCATTCACATGATCCACAGCATTCAGAATATCTTCGGTACTCGGATTCATCGTCTGACCGCCTTCGATAATGTGATCGACACCAAGGCCCTTAAAGATTTCATTCATGCCCTCACCGATGGATACGGCAATAAAACCGACCTCCTTACGGGGTTCGCTGGCTGCGGCTTCCTCGGCCGCTTTCTGTTCGGCCGCCTTACGTTCCGCATCCTTAATAACTTTTTCATTGTGTTCTTCACGCATATTATCAATCTTCATACTGGTCAGTGAACCATAAGATAACCCCTTTTGGATAGCCAGACCAGGATCATTGGTATGTACGTGAACTTTGACGATATCCTCGTCATTGACACATACAATACTGTCGCCGATGGAAGAAAGAAAAGATTTAAATTCATGTTCCGTTTCTTCTGTATAAGGCTTTTCCAGCATGACAATAAACTCAGTACAATAGCCGAATTTAATGTCAGCCGTGTCGATATCACTGTCCGGAACAACAACTTTTGCCGCCGGTTTGAAATCTGCGGACATCTCCACTTCTTTACCGAGGAAACCATCGTAAGCGCCTTTCAGCACCTCCATAAGCCCCTGACCGCCCGAATCTACAACGCCGGCCTGTTTTAATACGGGAAGCATCTCCGGCGTCTGACTGAGGACATAGTCTCCATATTCCAGAACCTGGGCAATGCCTTCCGCCAGATCGTCCGTCTCTTCGAATACTTCAAGAGCCTTTGTGGACATTCCTTTGGCTACGGTCAGGATCGTGCCTTCCTTTGGCTTCATAACGGCTTTATAAGCTGTTTCCGCAGCACGTTCCAGCGCAGAAGCGAGAACCTGTGCATCAATAATCTCAACTTCTTTGATTTCCTTTGAAAACCCACGGAAAAGCTGGGAAAGGATAACGCCTGAATTTCCTCTGGCGCCTCTTAAGGCTCCCTGAGAAATGGCTTTTGCAAGATTTTCCATCGTCGGTGTTTCAATTGCCTGAACCTCTCTAGCCGCAGACATGATCGTCATCGTCATATTTGTTCCTGTATCTCCGTCCGGGACAGGAAATACATTTAATTCATTAATCCATTCTTTTTTTGAATCTAAGCGCTGTGCTCCTGATAAGAACATTTTTTTCAGCATGTTCGCATCAATTGTATTCATAACCACCGTTGGTTCCTCCTTAATGTCAATCAATCACTCGAACGCCCTCGACAAAAATGTCGATCCGTCCAACTTCCATTCCAGTAAACTGCTCTACTTTGTATTCCACATTGTTCATTAAGTTATCAGCAACGGTTGCAATACTTACGCCATAAGCAATGATCACATGGAAACGGATATTGATCTGATTATCATCGTCGATGGTCACTTCTACGCCTTTTGTCAGGCTTTCTCTT
>CATZYB010000241.1 GCA_958426095.1 uncultured Lachnospiraceae bacterium | reverse complement strand
GATTCCTCAGAAAAAGGGCGATCCGGTTATCTTTGATACAGATGAATATCCAAAATTCGGTGCATCCATCGAAAAAATGTCTAAATTAAAACCTGCTTTCAAAAAGGGCGGTACAGTAACAGCTGCAAATGCTTCAGGTATCAATGATGGAGCTGCAGCATTGGTTGTAATGTCCAAAGACAAAGCAGAAGAACTCGGATTAAGCTGGTTATGTGAAATCGTTTCCTATGCAACTGGCGGTGTAGATCCAAGTATTATGGGTGTAGGACCTGTTGCTTCCTGTACAAAAGCTTTAGCTAAAGCGGATATGACTATCGATGATATCGATCTTATTGAAGCAAACGAAGCTTTCGCTGCTCAGTCTATCGCAGTTGCAAGAGATCTTAAATTCGATATGGACAAAGTTAATGTTAATGGCGGAGCTATCGCATTAGGACATCCAATTGGTGATTCCGGTGCAAGAATCCTTGTTACATTGATTCATGAAATGATCAAGAGAGACAGCAAGACTGGTTTAGCTACATTATGTATCGGTGGCGGACAGGGTCAGACAATGATTATTAAGAGATAATCTTTTGATGTCGGATTAATACTTAAAACGATGGAACCTGCGGTATTCTGTTTGAAAAGACAGAATACCGCAGGTTTTCTTTTTCTCCATTTTGTGCTATGATAAAGAAAGCATGTTATAAGGAGAAAATATGAAAAAGTGCATAGTGATCGGCGGCGGCGCTGCGGGAATGTTTGCGGCGATCATGGCTGCGGCCGGAGGGATATCTGTATCTCTTTGGGAAAAGAATGAAAAACTGGGAAAAAAATTATTTATTACCGGAAAAGGCCGGTGTAATCTGACGAATAATTGCGAGACTGAGGTCTTGTTTCAGAATGTAATGACAAACAGTAAATTTCTTTACAGTGCGTTTTATCAATTCAACAGTCAGGATTTAATGGCTTTTTTTGAAGCCGAAGGTCTGAGGTTAAAGACGGAGCGGGGAAACCGGGTTTTTCCCGAATCGGACAAGTCATCCGATGTGATCCGGGTGCTGGAGAAAAAACTCAGACAGCTTGGCGTATCTGTGGAATTGAATCGCAGAGCGGAAAGTCTTGTGATCGAAGATGATGCTTGCAGAGGCGCTATTGATTCCAGAGGGCGAAAGGAAGAAGCAGATTTTGTATTACTTGCCACAGGAGGTCTTTCATACGCTTCAACCGGTTCGACCGGAGACGGCTATCGGATGGCGGAAGCGATCGGTCATACACTGGTGATGCCGAAGCCGTCGCTGGTTCCGATGGAGACAGAGGAAGACTGGTGTCGGGAGCTGATGGGCCTGTCTCTGCGAAATGTGTCGGTTGTTTTAAAAGCGGGAAAGAAAAAAATATATGAAGATTTTGGAGAAATGCTTTTTACCCATTTTGGTGTCAGCGGCCCATTGATTTTGAGCGCCAGCGCTCACTGTGGGAAATTAAAATCTTTTCAGAACATGACGCTGACCATTGACTTAAAACCGGCATTGACAGCCGAACAGATAGATCATCGGCTGCTTCGGATATTTGAAGAAAACAAAAACAAACAGTTTCGAAACAGTCTGACAGGGCTGCTTCCAAATAAAATGATTCCTGTGATCGTCCGCTTATCAGGGATAGATCCCTATAAACAAGTGAATCTTGTATCCAGGGAAGAACGGGCAGGATTGGGATTTTTGCTAAAGCATCTGGAAATACATATCCGGAGTTTAAGAGGTTTTAACGAGGCTATTATTACCAGCGGGGGGATAAAGGTTAAAGAAGTAAATCCGGGGACGATGGAGTCAAAAAATATTAAAAGACTTTATTTTGCCGGTGAAATTCTTGATGTGGATGCCCTGACAGGGGGCTTTAATTTACAGATTGCCTGGTCAACGGCATGGCTGGCAGCAAAAAACATGTTGGAGGTTGTGGAAAATGAGCTTTAATATTGCCATAGATGGCCCGGCAGGCGCCGGCAAAAGTACGATTGCAAGGGCAGCGGCCCGAAGTCTTGGATTTCTGTATGTGGACACTGGAGCTATGTATCGCGCTATTGCGCTTCATTTGCTTCGGAATCATGTGGAGGTGGAGCAGACAGATAAAATCGAAGAGCTTTTGGCCGGCATGACGATTCGGATTGCTTATTCCGGCGGCGAACAGCAGATTATCCTGAACGGGGAAAATGTCACCGGTCAGCTTCGAAAAGAGGAAGTGGGAAACATGGCATCCAGAAGTGCGGCAAATCCAAAGGTCCGTGAAAAGCTTCTTCAGCTTCAGCGGGATATTGCCCGGGATAACGATGTCATTATGGATGGACGGGATATCGGGACCTTCGTTCTTCCAAATGCGGATGTGAAGGTTTACCTGACGGCCAGCGTGGAAGAAAGAGCTAATCGGCGTTATCTGGAATTGAAAGAAAAGGGATTGGATGCTGATATGGCAAAAATCGAGGAAGATATTCGTACACGGGATTTTCAGGATATGAATCGTACCATAGCGCCATTAAAGCAAGCTGAGGACGCGGTTGTCATTGACAGTTCCCGAATGTCCATTCCGGAAGTGATGGACCGGATTGTTGATGCATTTCAGGAATCATTGAAATTGAAAGGATAGAGAGTTTCATGGAAGTTATACTGGCAAAAAGCGCCGGATTCTGTCCGGGCGTAAAACGGGCGGTAGATATGGTGTATTCGTTGACTGAGCATCAAAATGGGGAGCCGGTCTATACTTACGGCCCGATCATTCATAATGATGAGGTGGTCAAAGACCTGGCATCAAAGGGA
>CATZYB010000240.1 GCA_958426095.1 uncultured Lachnospiraceae bacterium | reverse complement strand
CCCCAGAAACTTCTGTTTCTGGGTTTTTTCGTTGATAGAAATGTTTTTAACGATGTGCGAACGATGAAAAAGAAAATATTAATTTTTTTTGCAATATGTATAGGAAGTATACTTGCTTATGCGGCTTTTCATTATCAAAGGACCTCGGCGTCTCGTTTGGCCGACAAATACGAAGCAGATGTGGTTCAGATACGAAGCTCTGTTGATAAGGATAATGATGGAATAGATGACCAGACGGATATTCTTGAAGGAGCATTGGCCTATGTTGCTTCTAAGCCAAAGTACAAGAGCAAGTATTATTCTACAGGATATTCGGATGATGGATATGGCGTATGCACAGATGTGGTGGCGAATGCTTTAAGAAGTGCCGGATACGATCTTATGGTCCTGGTAGAAGAGGATATCAAAAATCATCCGGATGATTATCATATTGATCGTCCGGATATAAACATTGATTTTAGACGCGTAACAAACCTGAAGATATATTTTTCGCATACTGCTCTGAATCTTACAACAGACATTTTTCGGGTGGAAGAATGGCAAGGCGGCGATATTGTTGTATTTAAAAGTCATATTGGAATCGTGTCTGATCGGAGAAATGAGGATGGTGTTCCCTATGTCATCCATCATAATGATCCGTGGCAGGCGGCATACGAACAGGATATTCTTGAGGACCGGGATGATATTGTTGGCCATTTCAGGATAACTGGGTAATAGATAAGAGAAATAATTCTTAAAAAGACTTTTATTCATATAGTTTTTCGTGTATAATTAAATAAATATGTGAGAAAATACCCCCCGTTAGGCTTGAATTGTCTAATGGAGGGAAATTTTTTCATGTAGGAAAAATTTCGGGGGATTGGAGATAAGAATGAACAAACAGGAAGAGAAGAGAAGCAGCTTTTCAGGGAAAATCGGCTTTGTTCTGGCGGCGGCCGGTGCGTCGGTCGGGCTTGGTAATATATGGCGGTTTCCCTATCTGGCGGCGAAATATGGCGGGGGAATCTTTTTGCTGGTATATATCGTATTGGCGCTGACTTTCGGGTATACGATGATCATGGCAGAAACAGCTTTAGGGCGTATGACGAAAAAGAGCCCGGTCGGCGCTTTTTGTGCGTTTGGACATACCTGGTCATTTCGATTTGGCGGCTGGATCAATGCCATTGTTCCAATGTTGATCGTGCCGTATTATTCTACGATTGGCGGCTGGGTTATCAAGTATATGTTTGAATATATACGGGGAAATGGTGCTGAACTGGCGGTTGATGGCTATTTCACAGGTTTTATTTCCGGCGGCTTTTCCGTGGAAATATGGTTTTTGATTTTTGCTCTGGTTACATTAGCCATTATTTATGCCGGTGTGGAAAATGGAATCGAACGTGTATCAAAATTTATGATGCCTGTATTGGTTGTGTTGGCCGTGGTTATTGCGGTTTATTCGATGACAAGAGAAGGGGCTCTTGCGGGAGTAAAATACTTCCTTGTGCCTGAATTTGAAAACTTTTCATGGATGACAGTGGTATCCGCTATGGGGCAGATGTTCTATTCCTTGTCGATAGCTATGGGAATTTTGATTACCTTTGGCTCCTATATGAAAAAGGATGTGTCTATCGAGGGAGCGACAAAGAATGTAGAAATCTTTGATACGGCGATTGCTATCATGGCGGGCTTGATGATCATTCCGGCAGTTTTCGCCTTTTCGGGTGGAAATCCTGAGATGCTTCAGGCCGGCCCGTCGCTGATGTTTATTACCATTCCAAAGGTCTTGGACAGCATGGGATTTGGTACGGTGATGGGAATTTTGTTTTTTGTTTTAGTGTTCTTTGCGGCGCTGACCAGCGCAATTGCTTTGACAGAAAGCGCAGTGGCGACTTTTGAAGATGAGATGAAATGGAGCCGGGGCAGAGCTACAATAGTCGTAGGTTTGATTATTATTGTTTTGGGAACATTGTCTTCTCTTGGATATGGCCCTCTGGCTTTTATAAAGATTATTGGTATGCCGTTTCTTGATTTCTTTGATTTTCTTACAAATTCTGTGATGATGCCGATCGCTGCATTGATGACATGCTTATTGGTAGTGCGTGTGATCGGGACGAAACGTATTGCAGAAGAAGTGGAAAAAGAAGGGGCGTCTTTTAAAAGAAAGAACGTATTTAACTTCATGATAAAATACCTGTGCCCGATTTTTGTAATAATTATATTAATCAGTTCAGTGGCAAATGTATTTGGATGGATATCTATGTAAAGCATGAACTATCAGCGGCGGGAAAGGAGTATGGCGGAAAGGTATGTCAGAAAGATATGTACTATTGTTAGAGCAAGCCGAAGCATTGATTGACGGAGTGGCCTATCCTGTTGCCAATTATGCAAACTTGTCAGCGTTGTTATATCAAATTTTGCCGGCTATTAACTGGGCCGGATTTTATTTGATTGAAAATGGAAAGCTGGTTTTGGGTCCCTTCCAGGGGAAACCGGCCTGTATTGAAATTGAAATCGGCAGAGGTGTGTGCGGAACGGCGGTAGCAGAAGATGCGACGGTTATCGTGAAAAATGTACATGAATTTCCGGGACACATTGCCTGCGACGGAGCTTCAATGTCAGAGATTGTTATCCCGATTCATCTCAATGGGAAAATTATCGGAGTTCTTGATATTGACAGCCCTGTGGAAGGCCGTTTTTCAAAGACAGATCAGCTTGGCCTGGAAGCGGTTGTGCGATTGATCGAAAAAAATCTGGGAATATAGTTAAGGTATTGAACCAAAAAGGGGGCTGTCGGGAAATAGATAGTCCCAGATAGAGGCCGGAGTAACTCCTA
>CATZYB010000239.1 GCA_958426095.1 uncultured Lachnospiraceae bacterium | reverse complement strand
AATCAAGAAAAAAAGATAAATTAATTTTCAAACAAGTAGACTCCATTTAATACCTCTTTTTAACAATTTATATATGGGCAAGAGGGTGTCCCAGGTCATGAAAATGACTTGAAGGGCACCCTCTTCTATTATTATAGAATACCTTTAACTTTAGCCTGTCTGTTCTGAATGGATTTGATGATCGGAACCAGAAAGGCGGCGACGACGCCTCCGGCAAAACCGTTATTATACAAGTTCATTCCGGAGTAAACGATACCGATATTCAGGACGACGGCCGCATGGAGGAAACCGGCAAGAATGCCGACAAAGAAGCCATATTGGCCTGCGATCGGCGCAATGGTCGTACCGAACATGAGGGCAAGGACAACGGCCGGGTCGGTAACGGTATAGCTGCCGGAGAGGGCGGCCAAAAGGGTTATGCCAAGCATGATCGGCGTGATATTCCGCAGGGTTTTTCCTGTGGCGGAGAAGCCTACGACGGTAAAGATACCTCCGATACTGGCTCCATTTAAGTCAGCGCCAATAGCAAGAAGGTATACGGTACAGAATATACCGTTGATCCCCATATTGATCAACGTAGCACTGAATCCTTCGCTGGAGGTGAAATCCGTACCGCCAAGTCCTGGATATTTTTGAATGTTCCAATATTTACGAAAAGCGTTCCGATCGGTCAGTGCACCGATAAAAATCAAAATAATGAAGAAGGAAATAAGAATTTCTGAAAATATCAGGTTATAGCCAGTGGCCCAGAGCTTTCGGCTTTCAAGGGCCAGACCAAAAGATTTGTAAATGGAGACAATGACTGTGGCAATGATACCGGCTGCGAAACCTCCATTATAAAGGGAATAGCCCTTGTGGGTGTTATAAAGATGGGCGCATAACGGCGGCATAACAAAACCGATGATAATACCGACGAGAAGACTCATGGCCAGACGGATTGGCAGAGAGAAATGGCCAAACTGGACCGTTTGAGTAATGATCGGTGACAAGCTTGTCCCATAAAAACCTATATATAAGTAATTGGACAAATGGGTTTTATGATATTTGGCATAAATAAAAACGCCAAGGATAATACACCATATATTGACAAGGTTTTTTCCAAATAAAGAGAAGCCGAGCATAAGGGAAAGCGCAGCGATAGAGCTGCCGTCAATGTTCATGTTCAGGAAATACATGAGAACGATACACATGAGAGTGATCAAACTGGCATTGACAAGGGCGGCTCCGGAGCCGCCGACAGCCACATAGTCGGTAATCAGAAAATCCGGTTCAAAGAAAATCTTCAGAAGTCCCCGAACCATCTCAGGGAAAGGCTGAAGCAATAAACCCCAAAACAGAAAATATCCAGGAGCCAATGCCAGTAAGATGTATTGAAGATTCCGGGATAAAGGTTTGGGGTCTGTATGTACTTTATTTGTAAAACCAATATGGGTTGTAAAACGCATAAATTATTCCTCCAACTAGAAATTCTTGTTTCAAAAAAAGCTCTACCTTGTATTGTAAGGCAGAGCTTTTTTATTTGTCAAGATTTTATCAGAAGATTATTTATTTTTTTCATTTTCGGCCAGCATCATGGCACGAACTTTTAATGGAAGTCCGAACAGGGTGATGAAGCCGGAAGCGTCATGGTGGTCGTACAATTCACCGGTAGTGAAGGAAGCCAGGGATTCGCTGTACAGAGAATATGGAGAAGTTGTTCCGGCTTTGATGATATTTCCTTTGTAAAGTTTGAATTTTACTTCGCCAGTCACATATTTCTGTGTGGATTCCACAAAGGCCTGAACAGCTTCACGAAGCGGAGTGAACCATTTGCCTTCATAAACGATCTGAGCCATCTTGTTACCCATATCTTTCTTTACTTCCATAGTGGCTCTGTCAAGAACCAGCTCTTCTAACTGGTTGTGAGCTTCCATGAGAATCGTTCCGCCCGGTGTTTCATAAACGCCTCTGGATTTCATACCTACCACACGGTTTTCTACGATATCAACGATACCGATACCATGTTTGCCGCCGAGTTTATTTAATTCAGTAATGATTTCAGAAACTTTCATAGCCTTGCCGTTTAATGTTTTAGGAACGCCGGCTTCAAAAGTCATTGTTACGTATTCCGCTTCATCCGGAGCTTTTTCCGGTGTTACACCGAGAACTAAGAGATCGTCATAGTTTGGTTCGTTGGCCGGATCTTCCAGTTCCAGACCTTCATGGCTGATATGCCATAAGTTACGGTCACGGCTGTAGCTGTGGCTGGCGTCAAATGGAAGGTCGATACCGTGCTGTTTGCAGTATTCGATTTCATCTTCACGGGACTGCATGGTCCATACATCAGTCATACGCCAAGGAGCGATAATTTTTAAATCCGGAGCCAGAGCCTTGATGCCCAGCTCAAAACGGATCTGGTCGTTGCCTTTGCCTGTAGCGCCGTGGCAGATCGCGGAAGCATTTTCCTTACGGGCAATCTCTACAAGACGTTTTGCAATGACCGGACGGGCCATGGATGTGCCGAGAAGGTATTTGTTTTCGTAAACGGCGCCGGCCTGTACGCATGGAACGATGTATTCGTCACAAAATTCATCGATAATGTTTTCGATATATAATTTGGAAGCGCCGGATAATTTGGCACGTTCTTCAAGACCATCCAATTCTTCACCCTGGCCGCAATCGATGCAGCAGCAGATAACTTCATAATCAAAATTTTCTTTCAGCCATGGGATGATCGCTGTGGTATCTAAGCCTCCGGAATAGGCTAAAATGACTTTTTCTTTCATAATAATAACCTCCTGAAATTCTATTTTATCTTCATGTTTTTTTAGTCTTCACATAATATACAACACTTCTTTAT
>CATZYB010000238.1 GCA_958426095.1 uncultured Lachnospiraceae bacterium | reverse complement strand
TGCCGGAATGTGGAGGGCCTTATGGAGATATTTTCAAAAGAGCTGCTGGAGATGGCTCAGCGGATTGCGGAGCTGGAGCGGAAGTTAGCGGAGCGATAAGAAGATGAATATACGAAAGATAAATCGGCGGAACTGATTTTGGATAATTGGTTCCGTTTTTGCTTTATTGAGAAATTTTATCAGAGGGTGAAATAGCTTCCGAAAAAGGCTCAGATCTTAAAAAAGCCTTTATTTTCGCTGAAAATTCCAATCTGGTTTTGCGCATCCGTTTGACGGATTGAAAAAAACAAATTGACACCGAAAAGGGAGCATGGTACAAAGGAAATGGATAGCTATGGCTAACCATTTTTTAAAAAGTTCAGGTTAGCGATTTCAAATCATAGAGCATGGAGGTGTCAATGGATATGAAAAAAAGAATAGCGCAGACAAATTTAATATCCATTATGGCAGGCTCCGTGAAGATTGATATACCTTATCGCGCGCAGCTTGACGGAGCGCGCCCATGCGCAGCATCTGACATGCGGTATGCCCGGATGGGTATGACATTTTCCGACCGGGGGGGTAGCTCCCTTCCGCAGAGCATAGGATAAGCACGCCTATGTTCTGCTATATTGAAATACAAGAGTAAAGGAGTTTTTTTGCTGCTTTACTTTTTTGTACGCAAAAATAAGCGGGCAGCTTTCTCAGGCGGCCCGATGAGCGAGAAGAGGGAGGAAATGTAATCATGAGAAATGTGATAAAGCGTTCTTTATCTTTGATTCTGACGCTGGTCATGGCCGTGTCTTTGTGTATACCGGCGCAGACGCTGACGGCCTATGCGGCCGGCGGCGCCACAACCCTTTCGGAGGGCAATTATATTGTGAATCTGACGGAGGTCGGATACAATGGCGGACATGAAATAAGTTATAATAAAATAAATCTTTTTCCAAGGGCTCTGCTTCTGGTTAAAGGAAGTACCTATACGCTGCAGGTAAAGGTCCATGGATACAGCGAGTGGGAGACACTGCAGATGTATTCTCAGACGTCGGATGTGAGCGTTGCGGACAGAAAGCCTGGGACAGACTGGACGGCATACGACGGCAAGTCGATGGATGGATATAGCGAACAGGCCGGATTGGATGAATCCCAGAATGATAATTGGAGTCAGATTTCCCGGGCCGGTGCAGACCAGATAGATGAAAAGCTGGATACGGGAATCATTTCGATTCCCCTGGATAATCTTGACGACGTATTTACGCTTGGCGGATATGCGGCAACGACCAGGGAATCGAACGGTTCTGTAAAAGAATTAAAACAACTGGCGCAGCAAACCTGGCGTCTGGAGCTGTCAACAGTGACAGACTGGACAAACCTGGCCTATGCGGCCTATGGATGGGGCGGCGATAATCTGAGTTTTGATACGGTCAGAGGGATACCGATTGTTACAAATATTCAGTATGACAGTTGGGATACGCAGACCGGCCTTTTTGCAGGCGGCTTTATAGAATCGACAATCTGTACCGGAAATAACGGCGTGGTGACGGCACAGTTTAAAGTGAGCGAGGATGCAAGAGAAGAAATTACAGGCGTTTATCTTCTTGAGGAAGCGAGCCTGGATAATGTCTTTTCCGAGAAACCGGTCAGTGATACATGGTACCAGGGATATCTTATCGGAACATATGGCAACAGTTATGGGGATAATATTTATGATTCGGCGAACAGAACTTTCTCTGTGGATTTTTCAGGAAACAATCCGTCGATGTCTCTGTTCGTTGGAGTTGATGTGAAGATTACGACGACGGAGTGCCCGGACGGATATCGGGCTGTCGTATACTTATCCGAGGGCGGCACGACGACAACACTGACGGACGAAGCCTCCGGCGCAAGCTATGAAACCTGGACAAAATATATTTCGCCGGATGCCAGAATGACCGTGACAACGGATGAAAATGCGAACGAATATCCGGTGGAACAAATTAAACTGGTGGCTGACGGGGATAAGTGGAAAGCATGGTCTTTTTCACTGACAGACCCGGAAGGTAACGATGTAGTTCCTTTAAAGGGCGGCTATGTAAAAGTCCCGATTCCGAAGGAATGGGATATGGACAATATTTACATTGCCTATTACAGAGGACAGGGTAAAAACACAGATTCGGATGCGACTCTCACCTTTCAGCGGTTTTCTTCCATTGTGGATAATGGGGAGGAGAGATATTTAATATACAGGACGACAAGATATGATTGGATTAACGATGGAACAATCGTGATGTGCCAGGTCATGAAAGAGGCGGATTTATCCCAGATTTCAGAAGATGGACTGTATAAAGCAAATGTTAAATTTATGAAAGCAGACAGCGAAAGCACCCTTTCCATGGCCAATGGAGCTTTGGAATCGGATGCGCTCGTAAAGGTAGAAAATGGCGTCAAAGAGATTTACCTGAATTTTCATCCGATTGAAATGAACAAAGAAGAGGGATACTACGCATATCTTGGAGATATATGGAATGCAGACCGCTCAGACAGCGTTTATTTTGATTATGAAACAGACGATACGGGGGCTTTGCTGGATAACGAGGTGTTCAATGCCATTACGGAATTTGCCTGCTTAAAATCTGTAAAAATCACCTTATCAGATGATACAATTGTGGAAAACAGCTATACATTAAAGGTCATTCCGCCGGCCATGGGTGCGAATTCCACCTATAATGAAGTATATAATTCACCGATTGATGCGAATCTGAAATTATATAATGTTGCAAAAATTGTAGATGAATCAACGGTGCAGATTCCGACTTATCAGAAATCTGTTCTCCGTCGTTCTATTGATAAGGCAAAGCTTTATCAGAAGGATTCCTACAGTGAAGAAACATGGCAGGCTTTACAGACGGCGCTGA
>CATZYB010000237.1 GCA_958426095.1 uncultured Lachnospiraceae bacterium | reverse complement strand
AAATAAAGAAGTTAAGAATACAAATACATAAGCCTGAATGAATCCGTCAAAGAAATCAAAATACAGGCTGAATGGGATAGGAATAATTGCCGGGCATATAAACTCAAGAAGTTTCATAACCACATAGCTTCCTAACACATTACCAAAAAGTCGCATACAAAGTGATGTGGGTCGAATGGCGACCTCCAGAATATTGATTGGCAGCATAATCGGTGCCGGCTCTGCGAAGCTTTTAAGAAAGCCTTTCAGACCTTTCTTATGGAATCCTGCATACTCGATCAGAAAAATACTTGTGAGTGCAAGACCGATCGTACAGTTCAAATCCTTTGTAGGCGGTACAAATCCAAACACACCGAAAATGTTTGCAATTCCAATGTAAATGACAACTGTCATCAGATAGGGAATATACATTTTTCCCTCTTCTCCAAGGATATCCTTAAAGAAATCATGAAGAAAACTGACACCGGTTTCCAACAAAATCTGTTTCTTACCGGGGTTTTCCACACTCAGGTTTCTTACGAGCACCAATGACAAAATTAAAAGCACTGCCATGATCACCCATGTCACTGCTACTGACTCTGCAACTGGTATTCCTCCAAACACCGGTATGGTAAAAACTGTCTTACATTGAAGTTCTTCCATTAACGTGTCTGCTAAATTACCCGTTTCTTTTCCCTCCTTTTTCTATTTAAATCTCCGGAAGATATTCTGGCTTTTTATGCTGTCTGCCTCAGATGCCTCAGCCAGGATTCCTAAACTTATGTCTGTAAAATATTTCATAAGCTTTCCATCGATTCAAGATTTTGAGATTATTATATTAAAATCCGTTAAAAAGTCAACAATTATTTTGACTATTTCTGGCAAAAATAGATTTTCTTTTTGTGCATTTCATCCAGATATTTTGATTGAAAAATAGATTTTCATAATTTTTTTAATGCATTTTCACGAAAAAAAGGCAATTTTCATTGACCGAACTGTAAGCAGATGATATTATTTTATATGGTTTTTATATAAATTTTATATCTCTGCACTTACCAATCCTTATATTGGTAATACCAAACAGGAGGTTTTTTATGCAAATCATTTGTCTGGGAGACAGTATTACGGACTGTAATCATTTATTTGAAGATTTTCCTCTGGGAAATGGGTATGTACAGATACTCTCAGAAATGTTCCGTAATCAGACTCCTTCTTTCTCCATATCCGCAGATACCGTCAGACGCTCATCAAGCGCTGTACAGTTAACAGATAAATCAACAGGTGCCATACATTTCAGGAACTGTGGCATAGATGGCTTCACTGTGGCAAGAGTCCTTGAAAATATCCGTCAACACCGTATTTTTTTGCATTGCTCTCCTGTTATAACTCTGCTGATCGGCATCAATGATATCGGTCTGATAATGAACACAGACCGGACGGATTCTCAGAAAGAACAGATGATGAGAGAGTTTGCCACTCATTACAATGAATTATTGAATCTGCTCACTGCAGATGCCAGGCAGGTAATCCTTATGGAACCCTTTATCTTTCCACATCCGGAAGAATATGAGACATGGATTCCCTATGTCCATACCATGTCTGATATTATCCGACAGCTCTCTGTCAGATTCAGACTTCCATTTCTGCCTCTGCATAACTATTTTAATAAGGAAGCAACTCAATCGGGATTTGATGCCATAACAACAGACGGGATTCATCTTACTTTGTATGGGCATAAGCTTCTGGCCGAGAAACTGTTCCCTCTCCTTCAAAGCATTGATAACAATCCCTGAACAGATAAACTATTGCGCATTTTCCCGGAACTTTGTATAATAAATCACTGTCCTCGCTCATATCTGCGGACTTATTATGGAAAGGAGTCTTCCTTATATTATGGAAACTACAATTAAACAGATTGAAGATATGTCTCTGAATGCCTGGCCATCTCACAAGATGGAATTATACGACGGCTGGATCCTGAGATTTTCTTATTTTTATACACACAGAACCAACAGCGTAGAACAGTTCGGCAATTCCACCCTCACCTGGCGGGAAAAAATCCCATACTGTGAAAGCGTATATAAGCGTCTGGGAACCCCCGCTGTATTTAAGATCAGTCCTCTTGTCTCTCCTGACTTTGATTATGTTCTGGAGAATCGGGGATATGCCATCCAGCATACCACCAATGTCATGGCAATGAGCATGAACGCCGCACGGCTGGATACTCCATATCCTGATGTAACCTTCTGTGACAATATTCCCTCCGAATGGATTGAAAGTCTGTTCCGTTTAAAAAACACCACCAATCCCATCCACCGGAAGGTTGTTCCATCTATGTATCAGGCAATCCTCAAGGAAACCATCTGTGCTTCCATCCGCATGGACAACCAGATCATCGCAACCGGACTTGGTATTCTGGACAGAGATTATATCGGCATCTATGCCATCCATGTCAAAGAAGAATACCGCAAACATGGCTATGCCCGTCAGATCTGCACCGGACTTCTGAAAGAAGGAATGAAAAAAGGTGCACAGAATGCATATCTTCAGGTTGTAGAAGGAAATGACAATGCCCGCGTTCTTTATAAATCGCTGGGGTTTCATCAGCTATACACCTACTGGTTCCGCGTGCAGCCGGATGAAAACGGAAATTTCCCGCCTGAGAAATAAAAAAGAACTATCTGTAAAGCATTTTCATTTTCTGCTTTTACAGATAGTTCTTAATTTTTATAGATTTTAACTTTTCTTTTTCGGGGAATCAGTTGATTCATTTAACATAGTTCGCGCCAACTATGTTGTATATCATTTTAATTTTAATATTCAAGTCTTATTCTGTATTTTATCTCTGACTCAATTATGTTACTGTTCACTCCGTTCACAGTAACGTAGCCAAAATTCATTCCAGATTGCCT
>CATZYB010000236.1 GCA_958426095.1 uncultured Lachnospiraceae bacterium | reverse complement strand
CGTTGGCGTGGGCGCAGCCTCACCGGAGCGGATTGATGAAATCAATATTCTTCAGGCAACTTATGAAGCTATGCGTCAGGCCGTGGCTGAATTGAATATAAAACCTCAGATATTGCTCAATGATGCGGTGTACATACCGGGGCTCGATCTTCCTCAGGAAAAGATTATCAAAGGGGATGCAAAAAGTCTTTCTATCGCTGCCGCCAGTGTCATTGCCAAAGTGACAAGGGACCGGATGATGAAAGCTTATCATGAGATTTTTCCTGAATATGGTTTTGATAAGCACAAAGGCTATGGTTCAAAAGAACATATTGAAATGCTCCAGACGCTGGGACCGTGTCCGATCCACCGGCGCAGTTTTATCACCCATTTTATTTAGAAATTCAAAGGGAGGCGCAACCTACGAATAAACGGTCCTATGGAAAAGCCTGTGAAATCCGGGCTGCCGAATATCTATGTACCAAAGGGTATAGAATATTAACGGCCAATTATCAACGCCGCTGCGGAGAAATCGATCTGATCGCAGAATCACCTGAAAATGTCATTGTTTTTGTGGAAGTAAAGGCCAGAAACAGCGCTGCTTTCGGCAGTGCCGGCGGAGCTGTTACAAGATCAAAGCAGCAGAAAATCATACGCACGGCCAAACAGTACATTTTCGAACATCGGCTTGGGTGGCAGCGGGATTATCGATTTGATGTTATTTTATTTGAAAATCATACGCTGGAACATATAGAAAACGCTTTTAATGAATTTTAGGAGAGCTACATGAATTCGAAAAAAACAACCGAATATGTGGACTGGAATGCCGAAATTCCGGTCATCCGCTACAAAGCCCTGGATGATCTGGGCTGTGTGGAGCATGGCTTTTCCACCCGGCTTGGGGGCGTGAGCGAAGGTATTTACAGCTCCATGAATTTATCTTATACGCGGGGCGATTCAAAAGCCCGTGTGGATGAAAATTTCAGACGCTTTTGTACGGCGGTTCATATGGACTGGGAGAAAATCGTTTCTACGGATCAGACCCATACGGCCAATGTACGGGCTGTTACGGAAGAGGATGCAGGCCATGGTATCACCCGTCCGAAAACTTCTTACAATATCGACGGACAGGTGACGAATGTACCGGGATTGCCGCTGATCACCTATCATGCAGACTGCGTTCCCTTATTTTTTGTTGACCCGGTTAAAAAGGCCATTGGCCTGACTCATTCGGGATGGCGGGGCACAGCGGCCCGCATCGGCGCCTGTACAGTGGCAGCCATGACGAAACACTATGGTTCCGAACCAAAGGATATCGTCGGCGTGATCGGACCATCCATCTGTCAGTCTTGTTATGAAGTGAGCCGGGACGTGGCGGAAGCCTTTGAAAAAGATTTTAGAGTCACTGAAACCCTTATGTATGCCAAAGAAAATGGCAAATATCAGCTTAATTTATGGGAAGCCAATCGCCAGGTCATGCTGGATGCCGGAATGATCCCGGAACACATCACAGTGACCGGATGGTGTACGGGCTGTCATCCAAAACTTCTCTGGTCCCATCGAAAAACCGGCGGAAAACGGGGAAGTCTGGCAGCTTTTTTATGTCTGAAATAAGAGAGGAATCGATGATGGAAGAAGGACACAAAATTAAAACGGTTATTCCGGGCAGCATCGGCGAAGAGCTGGAATTGGAACCGGGCGACCGGGTTCTTGCAGTGAATGATCAGGAAATTGAGGATGTTTTTGATTACCGCTATCTGATCAATGATGAATATATTGAATTAACTGTTTTAAAAGCAAATGGCGAAGAATGGATTTTGGAAATCGAAAAGGATGCAGATGAAGATCTGGGAATTGATTTTGAATCCAGTCTGATGGATGAATATCATTCCTGTACCAATAAATGTATTTTCTGCTTCATCGATCAGCTGCCGAAAGGAATGCGTCCAACCACTTATTTTAAAGACGACGATTCAAGACTTTCATTTCTTCAGGGAAATTATATTACTCTGACAAATATGAAAGATAAAGATTTGGACCGTATCATTAAATATAAATTGTCGCCCATCAATGTTTCCGTTCATACAACCAATCCGGAACTTCGCTGTATGATGCTCCATAACCGCTTTGCAGGGAAAATTATGGACCAGATGCAGAAACTCTACGATGCCGGTACATTTATGAACGGTCAGATTGTTTTGTGCAAGGGGATAAATGACGGCGATGAACTGAGGAGGACTATCGGTGATCTCGGAAAATTTCTGCCCTATATGGAGAGCCTTTCTGTCGTTCCCGTTGGCTTGTCAGATCACCGGGAAGGACTTTATCCGCTGGAACCCTTTACGCCGGAAGACGCCCGGGAAGTCATTGATATTATTCATGGCTATCAGGAAAAATTCATGGAAGAATACGACACACATTTCGTCCATGCCAGTGATGAATGGTATATTCTTGCAGAAAGGCCCCTTCCCGAGGAAGAAAATTATGACGGTTACGTCCAGTTGGAAAATGGTGTAGGGATGCTCCGTCTGCAGGAAAGGGAATTCCACGATGCTTTAAATGAAGATATCGCAGAGGGGATCTTAACATCCGAAAGTCGTTTTCAAAGCGGTCGCTGTACCATTGCCACAGGAAAACTGGCCGGACCATTTCTGCGGGAACTGATCAAAGATTTCAATGAGATTTATCCCAATATCCAGGCAGATGTTATTGAGGTGACGAACTACTTTTTTGGCCCTCAGATCACCGTATCCGGGCTGCTCACCGGACAGGATATCATCCGTGCTTTAAAAGGCCGGGATCTGGGGGAAAGTCTGATGCTTCCGGTCAATGTACTCCGCAGTGGTGAAGATGTACTTCTGGACGATGTTCATGTGACGGAAATTGAAAAAACTTTACAAGTTTCGATTCGTA
>CATZYB010000235.1 GCA_958426095.1 uncultured Lachnospiraceae bacterium | reverse complement strand
TCCACACGTGTCATAACCTTATGTCTTTCAAACAGCTCAACAGCATATTCTTCAGTCAGACAACCCAGAGCATCTACCATATTCTTGATATTTGGAAGTCCTCTCCGCTCTGCTTCTTCAACCCACTCTTCAGAATATCCATTGCCGTTGAAGATAATACGGATATGTTCGCTGATCCACTGTTTGGTCAGGTCATGGGCAGCCATGATCGGATCATCAGAGGCTTCCAAAACATCTGCCGCCTGACGGAGGGTTTCAGCAACGATCGTATTTAAAACTGTATTCGGGTCAGCGATGGATGCTGTGGAACCAACCATACGGAATTCAAATTTATTTCCCGTAAAAGCAAATGGTGATGTACGGTTACGGTCTGTAGCGTCTTTCATGAAAGATGGTACTGTAGAAACGCCGACATCCAGCTTTCCGCCGACTTTACTGGAGGTTGCCTCGCCCTTTTCACAAAGCTGGTTCAACACGTCTTCCAACTGTTCTCCAAGGAAAATGGAGATGATGGCCGGAGGTGCTTCATTAGCGCCAAGGCGATGGTCGTTGCCAGGGTTTGCGGCAGATTCACGAAGCAATGGTGCATACTCATCAACAGCCTTCAGGATAGCGGATAAGATCAAAAGGAACTGTTTGTTCTGATGAGGTGTTATACCCGGATCCAAAAGATTCACACCGGTATCTGTGGACATGGACCAGTTGTTGTGTTTACCGGAACCATTGATGCCCGCAAATGGCTTTTCATGGAGCAGGCATACCAGATTATGACGAAGCGCCACTTTTTTCATAGTTTCCATGATCAACTGGTTATGATCTGTAGCAATATTGGTGGTATTATAAATCGGAGCCAACTCATGCTGTGCCGGGGCAACTTCATTGTGTTGTGTTTTCGCTGTAACACCGAGTTTCCAAAGTTCTTCATTTAAATCGTTCATGTAAGAAGATACACGTTCTTTGATGCTTCCAAAATAATGGTCATCCAATTCCTGTCCCTTCGGAGCCGGAGCACCAAATAATGTACGACCTGCAAAGATCAAATCTTCACGCTGATTGTATGTATCTCTGTCTACAAGGAAGTATTCCTGTTCCGGCCCAACACTTGTTGTAACTTTCTGAGCTTCTGTATCACCAAAAGCACGGACAATACGAAGCGCCTGAACATTTAAAGCTTCCATGGAGCGAAGCAATGGTGTCTTTTTATCCAGAGCTTCACCGGTATAAGAACAGAAAATTGTCGGGATGCAAAGTACTGTACTTCCACTTGGCGTCTCATGAACGAATGCCGGAGATGTGCAATCCCATGCTGTATATCCTCTGGCCTCAAATGTTGCACGAAGTCCGCCGGAAGGGAAAGAGGAACCATCTGGTTCGCCTTTAATTAATTCTTTTCCGGAAAATTCAAGAATAACGCCGCCGTCATCTGTTGGAGAAATAAATGCATCATGTTTTTCAGCAGTAATTCCTGTCAAAGGCTGGAACCAGTGAGTATAATGGGTAGCGCCTTTTTCAATTGCCCAATCTTTCATCGCATTGGCAACAACTTCAGCTACATGACTGTCAAGTTCTCCGCCTACGGAAATTGTCTGTTTTAATTCTTTGTAAATTTTCTTTGGGAGTCTTTCTTTCATGGTTGCGTCATCAAAAACGTCCGAACCAAAAATTTCTGCTACATCAATTTTTTTTGCCATTGATAATTCCTCTCCTCTATATATTATTTGATTATAAGCAATAATTTTATGAAATGTAAATTACCCTATTTCATAAAAAAAGGTGCTCTCCACGAATAGAGAACACCTTTGCTCGACTTCGTGTATAGATTAGCACACTCCGGCGAAAAAATAAACATTTTTTTACAAAAAAATGGATTTTTGTTAATTTCTCATAATTCCGCCGCAAAGACCGCTCAAATTTTCGTTAAATTCACAGTTTCGCCCATATAGTAGAAATTCTTACAGGATGTCAATCGAACAGGGACAATCTTTCCGATCATAGAGGCATCCCCTTCAAAATGAACCACCGTATTATTGCTCAGGCGACCCGTGACCAGATGTTTATCCTGACGGTTAATTTCTTCCACAAGAACCTCCTGAACAGTCCCTTCATGGCGGCTGCATACCCGTGCCGCAATGTTCTGGACCTCTTCCAGAAGGCGGTTGAACCGATCCTTAACTTCAGCTTCCGGCACCTGATTTTCCATGACCGCCGCCGGTGTTCCGGTACGCTTGGAATAAATAAAGGTATAGGCGCTGTCATAACCGACTTTACGCACCACATCCATTGTTTCAAGGAAATCTTCTTCTGTCTCTCCCGGAAAGCCGACGATAATATCCGTTGTCAACGAAATATCCGGGCAGGCGGCCCGCAATTTATCCACTAATAAGAGATAGTCCTCTTTTGTGTATTTTCGATTCATTTTTCTCAAAATCTCCGTACTTCCGGATTGAAGCGGTAAATGAAGATGACGGCAGATTTTAGGTTCTTCGGCCATCACCTGGATCAATTCATCGGATAAGTCCTTCGGGTGAGACGTCATAAACCGTACTCTGAGCAGGCCGTCAATCCGGCAGATCCGGCGGAGCAATTCGGCAAAGCTGATCGGCTCCTCCAGGTTTTTGCCATAGGAATTGACATTCTGGCCAAGAAGCATGACTTCAACAACACCGTCGGCCACTGCATTTTCGATTTCCCGTATAATATCTTCCGGCTGACGGCTCCGCTCCCGTCCCCGCACATATGGCACGATACAATAGCTGCAGAAATTATTACAGCCGAACATAATATTGATACCTGTTTTAAAAGAATATTTCCGGTCATTCGGCAAATCTTCAACGATCTGCTCCGTATCCTTCCATATATCGATGACCATCTGTTTTTCTGTAATCCGGCGATAAATAAGTTCGGCAAATTTGAAAATATTATGGG
>CATZYB010000234.1 GCA_958426095.1 uncultured Lachnospiraceae bacterium | reverse complement strand
CACTGAATTTTAAACTGCATGAAGTATACCATAGATTAAAAGCAAATTCAACCTAAATAATTATATGATTATCTGAAAATTTTTGTATGCATAATTTTTCACATAATGCATGCTTTCTCCGTCATCTTTTCGTCAAATATGCATATAATAAATCAATTCCCTATTGAGGTTTACGCCCATGGCTTCATCCCCAGCTCCTGTTATGCCGGCTCAGGTATCCGCCGCTTCCTACGGTCGCCTGCAGCTTGCCGTCACAGGCCGCAATGATTATACTCCCATCGAAAATGCCGTGATTCAGGTTACAGATACCGGAAATCCAGACAATATTATTGAGGAACTGACAACAGATAATTCCGGTGAAACACCCACCATTGAATTGCCTGCCCCTCCTGTTTCTTACAGTCTGGAGAGCAGCAGTGCCCAACCCTATTCAGAGTATAATTTCACCGTTCAGGCTGAAGGTTATTCCAATCTGACAATCAGCGGTGCTCAGATACTGGCCAACGTTACTGCCCTTCAGAACGCCCGACTTATGCCGCTGGCCAACATCGAAGCTTCTCCGATCGTTGTACCGCCTCATACCCTATACGGTAATTTCCCGCCTAAAATCGCAGAAGCGGAAATCAAAGATGTCACTGAATCCGGTGAAGTCGTACTAAGCCGTGTTGTCATTCCCGAAACCATCATCGTCCACGACGGACCTCCTACAGATACCAGAGCTGCCAATTATTATATTCCATTTAAAGAATATATCAAAAACGTCGCTTCCAGTGAAATCTACGCCACCTGGCCGGAATCCTCCATTATCGCCAACTGTCTGGCCATTATCTCCTTCACCCTCAACAGAGTGTTCACTGAATGGTATCGCAATAAGGGTTATGATTTTACTATCACCAACTCCACTGCCTACGACCATTTCTTTGTCTATGGAAGAAATATTTTTGAAAACATATCCGAAACAGTGGATATGATTTTCTCCAACTATCTCTCCCGTCCGGGTGTCCTGCAGCCGATTCTCACCCAGTACTGTGACGGTCGCCGAGTCTCCTGCCCAAACTGGATGAGCCAGTGGGGCTCTAAGGATCTGGGCGAACAGGGTTATTCACCCATTGAGATTCTGCGCTATTACTATGGGGATGATATCTATATTAACTCTGCAGAACAGATCAGCGGCATTCCAAGCTCCTGGCCGGGTTACGATCTCACCATCGGCAGTTCCGGCCAAAAGGTCCAGCAGATGCAGGAGCAATTAAACCGTATCTCCGATAATTATCCGGCTATTCCGAAAATAGCGGCAGACGGCATCTATGGCAATCAGACCGCAGAGGCTGTACGGACATTCCAGAAGATCTTCAATCTTCCTCAGACCGGGGTAACGGATTATGCCACATGGTATAAGATCAGCCAAATCTATGTGGGGGTATCGCGAATCGCCGAATTAAACTAAACATATTGAGCCGAAAACAAATAGTCTTTGAATAACAGAAAATGAAACAGACAGCACATAGGCACAGTCTGGTCATATTTCATGTTCTTTGTCCATTAAAACAACGCACACCCGTGCGAAACGTTTCAACGGACAAAGAACTGAGATATGACCATTCCATTGTTCCAGTCATTCTGCTGTCTGTTTCATCTTCTGTTATTTTCTAAGTGTATTGAATTTCCGGCAAAGTAATTTTAGGCTAAAATCACTTTGCCCAGTTTTCAAGTTTCAATCCCTGTACCCGTTCAAACTCTTTTGTGTTATTTGTTACAACAGTATACTTAAGTGATTTTGCATGTCCTGCAATCATCATATCCAATGGTCCAATGGGATTTCCTGCTTTTTCTAAATCAGCTCTAATTTTTCCATAACTTTCAGCAGCTAAAGAGTCAAAACTTATTATTTCAATATTTGCCAACAATAATGCTAATGCAAGCCTGTTCTTTTCAATTGATTTGCTCTTTTCTACACCATGTACCAATTCTGCATATGTAACAGAAGAAATACATATTTCCGATGGGTCGTGTTCTTGCAGCCGCTTAAACGCTTGTTCTGGCTTATGCTTTATTGCATAGATACATATATTAGTATCCAGCATATATCTCATAATGATTCACGCTCCTGCTTTATATCATTATCTCGCTCATCTTCCATAAAATCATCCGAAAACATGTCTATAGCCTGCATAAATGAATTCCATTTACTTGATTTCGGAACCAACAATACAATTTCCCCAATTTTATTAACAGCTACCTCATCTGTGTTAAATCTACATTCTTTTGGCAGTCTCACAGCCTGGCTCCTTCCGTTTTCAAAAACTTTTGCCGTCATCATAAAATCAGCCCCTTTCTATTATTAGTATATACCACGATATATATTTTATTCAATAAAAAGATTAACTGATGATGATTAAATGAAGCCTTACTTCTCCATCTCATACTTCTTTCTCAATCTTACAAACCCTGCTGTACTTCGGGCAATCAAATAAACATACAGCACAATCAAAATCACCCATAAAATATAAAATGCAATAGACACTCTATCTGTATACATACCGTCTGCCATACGAACTGCCTGGGGAATGACACAACATAAAAAGATGGCTACAATCGGCAGCATCTTTCGCCGGATAATGCGGTCCATCATATCGATTCGAGACTGATTATCACTAAAAATCTCATTTGCTTCTTCCTCATCCTCTGCCACTTTGCAAAAATAGCTGTATTCATTTAAATCCTGGATATAGGTCCATCCATAGTCTTGATACATCTGCTTATAGCTGTCCCAGTCTTCCTTCTTCTTGGGGTTAAAATCTATTCTATAAACCATATTCACCGGAGCTGTCTTCCTGAAATGGTAAACTCCCGGCAAAGTGACTTTCTCAAACAAATACCCACTCCGTGCCATCTGATTCAAATACTGTTCTTCTTCCTCATATTCACTTAAGGTA
>CATZYB010000233.1 GCA_958426095.1 uncultured Lachnospiraceae bacterium | reverse complement strand
TTCAGATCCACACCTGCGATGATATCCGCACACTCTCTCAACTCGAGAGCAATCTCTTCTGAATTTTTCAGGTTCTGCTTATAGCGGAGCTTATGGTCCAGACTGGCCCAGAAATCCATCGCAATGGTCCTGAGCTGGACTTCCACTTTCATATTTTTCTTTCCGCTGGCAAGAAAGATGGGAATTTCAATGATGAGGTGGAGACTCCGATAGCCGTTTTTCTTTGGATTTTTAATATAATCCTTTCGAGCCACAGTAATAACATCATCCTGATTCGTCAGCAATTCGGCCACGTTGTAAATATCGTCAGGAAATGGACAGATGACCCGGACACCGGCGATATCAGTCAGACCATTTTCTAATGAATCAGTACAGATCGGAAGATTCCGGCGGTTCAGCTTTTCAAGGATACTGGCTGGAGTCTTGATTCGTGTTTTAATAGATTCGATCGGATTTCTCTGATGCAAATGTGAAAATTCGTTATTCAATACGTGAAGTTTTGTATTCACCTCCATAATTGCACATTCATACTGCATCATCAATTCTTTAAATTCCGGAACATTTGCCAGGATAATTTCCGGACGTTCTGATGTTTTGATATCTTCAAATAAGAAAGGCGTTAATACCTCTTCAGTTATTTCATCCATGATTTTGTCTCCTGTGATAAAATGTTTTTCTATAGAAAAGCTTAACAGTTTATGGCAAAAAGTTCAAGAAAAAGATAATTATTCATAAAAATTTAAGAATTTTCACCAAAAAAGTAATAAAAAACATGGTACAATGTCCTTTATGGAAAGGAGGCTGAGGCCAGGTTGTTTTTTATAAAAAAACATCGCTTTTCTTGTATAGTGATCACTGTGGTATTATATATTCTCATTGGTACAATGGCGCCTTTTGTCATATATCCGGAAATATCGGAATACACAAAAGCCACGGTCAGCACCGAACAATTTTTTGAAAATACAGCTTCCGAAGAACGGGCCATGATCCTGGAAACCGGACAGAGCGCCTGGGAAGAACGTATCCGTTTAATGGACAGGGCAGAGAAGCGGATTGTGCTGACGACCTTTGATATGCGGGAGGGGCAGAGTACGGAGGATATATTGTCGGTCATCCTGCACAAAGCAGACGAAGGCGTTTCCGTAAAAATACTCATTGACGGTATCAGCGGTTTTTTAAGGATGGAGGGCAGGCCCGTTTTTTATGCACTGTCTACCCATCCAAATGTGGAAATAAAAATATATAACCCGGTGAATATTTTATTGCCCTGGCGGCTTCAGGGACGGATGCACGACAAATATGTGATGGTTGACGAAAAAGCTTATATTCTTGGCGGCCGGAACAGTTTTGATTATTTTATCGGAAGTTATGAAACGGAAAATAACAGTCTGGACAGAGAAGTGCTCATCTATGATCCGGACTCGGATCCGGAGGGTTCTATAAAGCAACTGGACACATATTTTGATTCCGTATGGAATATGGATGTTTGCCGCCTGTTTCACGATGATCCCAGTCTGGCAAAACATCCAAAGGTTATGGAACAGCGAAAGGTGTTGGAAGAACGTTATTCCTATCTGAGAGAAAATTATCCCGAGTTGTTTGGGAAATATGACTATAAAGAGGTCACAGTCCCGGTCGATGGCGTGCGGCTGGTGACAAATCCGACAGGAATCTATGCGAAGGAGCCGGTCGTCTTCTATACGATGACTGAATTGATGATGGGGGCCGAAGAGCGGGTGGACCTGCATACGCCATACATCGTCTGTAATGATTATATGTATGAAAAATTGGGAGAAGTGGCGGATAAAGTTCAAAATTCACGAATGGTTATCAACTCAGTGGAGAATGGAGATAATATTGTGGCATCCAGCGACTATTTGTGGAACAAACCGTCAGTTATCGATATCGGATTTGATTTATATGAATATGACGGCGGGACTTCGACCCATGGAAAATCCATTGTGATCGATGATGATATTGCCGTTGTCGGTTCCTATAATTTTGATCTGCGGAGTACTTACATGGATACGGAAATGATGCTTGTCGTCAGGAGTAAAGGATTGGCCGGGGAGCTTCAGTCCTATATGAATGTTTTGGAAAAGGACTGCCGTCATATTGTGGACACAGAAAAGGATGAGACGCCGGAGCATCTGAATGTGACAGCGCTTCCTGCGGGACGGTATGTCGTCCTGCGTCTTATAGGTCTGGTCCTTAAGCCATTTCGATTTGTTATATAGAATGATTGGGAGAAAATGAAATGAAGACAAATGAAATTATAAGCGGTGAGCCGGTGCTTCATGAGATAGCTCCGGTTTATGATGAAGATTCAAAAATATTAATCCTGGGCAGCTTTCCGTCGGTTAAATCCAGAGAAAGCGGCTTCTTTTACGGTCATCCCCAGAACCGGTTCTGGAAGGTTCTGGCAGGGATATTTGAAATTCCTGTTCCGGTGACCATTGAAGAGAAAAAGGCGATGCTTTTGAAACATCGTATTGCGGTATGGGATGTGATCGCCTCCTGCCGGATTACCGGTTCCAGTGACAGCAGTATTAAAGATGTAGTTCCCAATGATTTTGAAAAAATACTTTCCACTGCGAAGATTGAGCGAATCTGTGCCAACGGGGCGACAGCATGGAAGCTTTATGAAAAATATGTAAAGCAATCGACGGGAATGGATGCGATAAAACTGCCTTCCACAAGTCCGGCCAATGCGGCCTGGCGTTTGGAGCGGCTTATCGAGTGCTGGAAAGAATATATAAAGTAAGAATAAAACCCCTCCGGAGGCTTTCGTTTCCGAAGGGGTTAAATATCTGTTTAAAATAATTTTTCAAAACGTTCCATCGCTTCTTTGGTGCTTTCGTGGGTACCGAAAGAAGTAAGACGGAAGAAGTTCTGGCCGTTTTTACCGAATCCGGCGCCAGGGGTTCCGACAACCTGAGC
>CATZYB010000232.1 GCA_958426095.1 uncultured Lachnospiraceae bacterium | reverse complement strand
GTTCTCACAAGATTATTTTAAAAAATAAATATGGGTCTCCCTTAAGTTATGTTAAGACTTTTGGGAGGCCCTTTGTATTTTGGAGGCAATCCACGGGGTAAAAATCTGAGTAAAGATCTCGTGGTATTCATCAAAAGATACCTGTGAGCCATTGGTCAGAATTTCCATTTCAATACCAAAAAGAATCACTCGAAAAGGCATCACGGTCATTCCGTTTTTCAGATAAAATGCCTTTCGGCGTATTCGGTCTGCTGTATTTTCTGACGGAATATCCGGGGCTTCAATTTCAAGAAGAAACCGTCTGCCCGTATATCGTTCAAAAAGCAGACGGAGAGCCAAAGAACCGACGCCGCCGTTCCTGTGGACATCATCAATGGCAAAATAGTCCAGCAGCACAATGTCATTATATAAGATTGTGATCGCCAGCCCTAGAAAATCGCCTGTATCACTTTCCACGGATAATATTTCCATAGAGCCTTCGGCCTGCTTTTTGCGTATCATAAAAAAAGGTTTTCGTTCATTGGCGGGAAATGCGCGCAGATACAAATCTTTGATTTCAGATAAACGGGTCCGGCCAAGATTTTGTGTTAATTTCATATAGAATATTCGCCTTTCTTGTGTTTTGGTTCCTTCAATAGTATAATACGAATGACGATAAATAACAAGTTCGTTTGCTTTACAGGGAGGAAAACGATAAATCAGGTGGTGACAGAATGAATACAGAAAAATTAATTAAAAATATTATTGACCAAATTAAAGAGGCACAGATTAAACTGGGATTTGCCAAAGAGACGACACGTTTATATTATCCGGTGGAATCCCTGAATGCCATGCTCGGTATTCATGCGAAAAATGACAAAGAAATGCTGGAGCTTCTGGCGTCCTCAGATATTCATGATACGGGACTTGGGACGCTTCATTTTTCAGCCCATAAAGGACGTATTGAAATCAGCGTACCTCCGGAGGGCGCCGAGTATGTTCATGAATATGTGGAAGAACCTGCTTTTTTGAAAGCTATTATTGAATTATTCCGGCAAAATCATCATTGCAGTGTTTCGGATGTCCGGGCTCTGTTTGAAAGCTTCAGTAAAGACTATGTTTGTGAAAAAATGCCGGAAGGCTCTGATTTTGATGAGGTTCTTTATTTTAAAGACGCTTCCGTGGATTCATATTATTATTGTGTTAAAGAAGAAATGGGACATACCATTTATCACAGATTCACTAAAGAAGATATGGAAAATCTCTGGTGATAGTTTGGAGGGAAAAATATGTTCTTTATGATGGGAATTAACGAAGGAAGAAAAGAGTTAAATTTTCATCAGATGATTGTCTGCGATCATTGCGGAGCCTATGGACAGTATCGTGTGTTTATGACATACATGGTTTTGTCTCTGTTTTTCATACCTTGTTTTAAGTGGAACCGAAAGTATTTCGTTCAGACAACGTGCTGCAATACGATTTATCGACTGGATTCGGAGATTGGAAAAAGAATAGCAAAGGGTGAAAACGTTGAGATACGCCCGGAACATTTACAGGGAATGGAACGGGCCGGAGCAAGAATTAAGCGGTGCCGCCAGTGTGGATTTACAACAGCGGAAGACTTTGAATATTGTCCGAAATGTGGGGAGCGGTTGTAATTTTCACTTGATTAGTCATTAGAAAATCAAAAGCCCCACCCCAGAATTCTCACAACCGGGTGGAGCTTCATAAAACAACGGCCAACCATTGTGTATGGTTGTTCTCTTGGTTTAAATATAGCATATGAATCAGGTTTGTGCAATATTGAATAATATTTTTCTGCAAAGGATTTGGCACAGGTAAAGTGCTTTGTGATAAAAAGTTGATATTTTGATGGTATCCTTGTAAAAAGGGAGGTGCCGGATATGGGCTTTAAGATTTTGATTGCTGACGATGAGAAGGATATTGTTGAGATGCTGTCGGCCTTTTTTGCAGGAAAAGGATATGATATTTTAACGGCTTATAATGGCGAAGAAATTCTGAGAAAACTGGAAGGCGCGCCGGATATTATTTTGCTGGATGTGAATATGCCGGGTATGGATGGATTTGAAGTTTGCAGGCAGATCAGGGAGTTTGTTTCCTGTCCGATATTGTTTTTGACAGCCCGGACCTTCGATTCGGACAAGGTGAAAGGGTTCTCGGTTGGCGGTGATGATTATGTGGTTAAGCCATTTTCGTTGATGGAGCTTGAAGCACGGGTACAGGCCCATCTTCGCAGGGAGGCCAGACATCAGAATCAGGCAAAGGTGAAATTTTCCGGGGAGCTTTTGGTTGATTACTCGGAGCGGGCTGTTTATGTGAACGGTCAGGGGGCAGGGCTGGCCAAAAAGGAATTTGATATTGTGGAATTATTATCTCAAAATGCCGGCCAGGTTTTTGATAAAGAAAGAATTTATGAAAAGGTTTGGGGATATGACAGCGAGGGAGACAGCGGCGTCATTGCCGAACATATCCGCAGGATACGCGCCAAAATCGGAGCGCTGACAGATAAAGCGTACATAGAGACTGTCTGGGGGTGCGGATATAAATGGATCCGATAAAAAAATCGCTGCGGCGGAGTATTATTTTATATATTATTGTTTTTGTTCTGGCTGCGATGGCACTCAGCGGGACGACTTCTTTTGTATGTGACCGATTAGCCGAGCATATACGAAACGCCTATCCGGAGACGAGGGAAAAATATTATTTGACGAATATGGACGGGGAACGACTTGGAGAGGGGACATATATTAGTAAACAGGAAATCCCTTACAGTGAAGGCGACGAAAGATTATTAGGGCTGTTGGATATTTTGCCAATGCTGATGACACCGGTTTATTCGGCCGTCTGCGTGTTTGCCGCCGCTTTTTTATTTTACCGGAATAAGCTTAAAAACCCGATTAATGAACTGGAGGCGGCTGCGGAGAAGATTTCAAACAGCGATTTGGATTTTAAGATTCAATATGAAAGTGATGATGA
>CATZYB010000231.1 GCA_958426095.1 uncultured Lachnospiraceae bacterium | reverse complement strand
TTCCACAGGCACGCCCATGACCTTCGCAATCTCTTCCGAAGTTGGTTCCCGGCCATATTCTGCCAGTAATTTACGGGATACGCGAATGGTTTTATTAATTGTCTCCACCATATGTACCGGAATACGAATGGTTCTGGAATAATCGGCCAATCCCCTGGTAATTGCCTGACGGATCCACCAGGTCGCATAAGTACTGAACTTATACCCCTTTGTATAATCAAATTTATCAACGGCCTTCATCAAACCAATATTGCCTTCCTGGATCAGATCCAAAAAGCTCATGCCGCGGCCTACATATCGTTTCGCAATACTGACTACAAGACGCAGATTTGCTTCCGTCAAATGCTTCTTTGCTTCTTCGTCGCCTTCGCCCATGCGTCTGGCCAGCTCGGCTTCCTCTTCCGCAGACAACAACTGAATATTGCCGATTTCTTTCAAATACTGACGCACCGGATCCTCAATATTAATTCCATCCGGCACGGATAAATCCGTATCTTCTACGTGAACATCGTCGTCATCATCTAAAAGAAATTCTGCGTCGCTGTCATCATTGCTGACTCTGAGGACATCGATCCCCTTACTTTCCAGATAATCGAAAATCCGCTCACTCTGATCCGCATCCAGGGCCATACTGCTAAATGCGTCCATGACTTCCTGATATTCAAGAACGTTTTTCTTCTTTTTAGCAGTTGCAACCAGTTCTTCCAGTTTTTTTGTAAACAATAATTTATTGTCTTCCATACAAAATTCCCCATATCTCTATTTTCTGCAGTACAACTAAATTATAATGAATTTTCCTTCATATAACAATAGTAAATTTATGCTTCTGTCTCTTCTTCGCTTTCGTCAGCCGCCATGTCTTCTGCCTTCTCTGCAGCTTCTTCAGTTTCATCTGCATTTTCCATATTCATGACTTCGCCGTCTTCATCTTCCGATAACTCCAGCATATCACCGCCGACTTCCTCATCTTCACCGAGAATTTTAATCTTTCCCGAATATAATTCTTCGACAGCAATAGACAAAGGTTTCTTACCTTCTGCATCTTCTACCAGAGGTTCTGCGCCGGAAATCAACTGTCTGGCTCGTTTTGCTGTGGCAATAACAATGGAATACCGGCTCTGCACAACCGGAGCTTCGCCCTCTTCCACACCGCTGTTTACAACTTCTATTAAATCTGAATATGATGGATGTAACATAAATTATTCCCCTTTCTTATATGCGGCAAGGTCCTCTCTGAGACTTGCGATCAGTTTCCCGCCATAAATGGCTCTTTTTTTTTCACTCTCTATAATGTGATGGATATTCCCGGCACATTCGGCCACTTTTTCATCCTCATTGAGAACAATATAATCATATTTATCCATGTAATCTACTTCTTCGGCCGCTCTTGCCAACCGGGACATGATAACGTCTTCCGTCTCTGTTCCCCGTCCCCGGAGTCGTGCCTCAAGCTCTTCAGCCGTCGGCGGCGTCACAAAAATCAACACCGTTTCAGGATAACGCTCTTTCACCTTCAAAGCGCCCTGCATCTCAATTTCCAATACAACGGAAATTCCCTGGCTCAGTTTATCAAACACGAAATCCTTCGGAGTCCCATAATAATTATCCACATAACGGGCGTATTCTAAAAACCGCTCCTCACGGATACGCTGTTCAAAATCTGCTTTATCCAAAAAAAAGTAATGCTGACCATCGATCTCCCCTTCCCGAGGTCCACGGGTCGTCGCAGAAATAGACAGACAATATTCCTGAGCATAGGTACTGAGAAGCTCTTTAACAACGGTTCCTTTACCGGCGCCGGAAAATCCGGAAATAATCGCCAGTATTCCTCTCTGATCACTCATCTTCCTCATCCTTATTTACAACCTTACCGGCAAAACGTCCGGTCAATGTCTCCGGCTGTAAAGCCGAAAGCACCAGTTCGTTATTCTCCATGACAATCACTGCTTTTGTCCGGCGTCCCTGGGTGGCGTCGATGGCCATCCCCGCATCCTTCGCATTTTGTATCATACGCTTGATGGGCGCCGAATCCGGATTAATAATGGCAATTACTTTACTTGTATTCACCACATTTCCAAATCCTATATTCATAAGCTTTCCCAAAAATCATCTCTCCTGTTCAGGCTTATTCAATATTTTGTATCTGTTCTCTGACTTTTTCGATTTCTGTCTTTAAATTAATGGCCCGATTGGCGACCTCCAGGTCATTGGCCTTTGACAAGATCGTGTTGGCCTCCCGATTCATCTCCTGAGCAATGAAATCCAATTTCCGGCCGATACTTCCCCCTTCTATAAGGGCATTGCGTGTGCTTGTGATATGGCTGCGCAGGCGGACGATCTCCTCATCCACGCAGATCTTATCTGCAAATATCGTCGTCTCCGTCACGATACGGCTTTCATCGATCGTCGAATCTCCCAGTAATTCCTTGACCTTTGCTTCCAGACGCTGACGATGTTCCGTCAGGATCTCCGGCGAACGTTTTTCAATGAAATCCACATCTTCAAGCATTCCATCCAGCTTCCCGATCAAATCATTTTTCAGATTTTCTCCTTCAGCCAGGCGTGTTGCCACGAACTGCTCGCTGGCCTTATGAAGCGCCTCTTCAAGCACACCCCAAAGCTCATCCGCATCGATCGTCTGTTCCTCCAGCGTCAGCACATCCGGATAACGGGACAATGAAGATACCCGTACATCATTTTCAATACCGAACTGGTCACTCATCTGCTGCAGGACACGTACATACTCAGCCGCCAACTCTTCATTATATTTAAGGACCATATTATTCTCTGTATAGTCCTCATAGGTAATAAATACATCCACCTTTCCCCGCTGGATATATTTTTTCAGAAGATTCCGGATACCGGCCTCAAAAATACTCAATTTTTTAGGCATTTTCACATTAATATCACAATAACGGTGATTAACGGCCTTCATCTCAACGGTAATCTTCTGACGTTCATTTGTGATTTCGCTTCTGCCGAAACCTGTCATACTTTTCAACATCACATGGTTCTCCCATCTACTAAGTTAGTAAAGTATGGTTATCTCTTTCCATAGTAAGGCTATTGTATAACCATATCAATTTATTATAATTCAAATAAAAA
>CATZYB010000230.1 GCA_958426095.1 uncultured Lachnospiraceae bacterium | reverse complement strand
TTCAAAGGATGGAACGATGGAAGTACGGTGTATGCGGGAGGCTCCCGTTATCTTATGGGAACGGGAAATGTGACGCTGAAGGCAGAGTGGGAGAAGAAACCGGATGGTACCGTGGTAATTCCTCCAAATAAGGATGAAGAGAAACCGGAACAGCCAGGAAAATCAGAGACAATCCAGAACGGGCAGAAGTATGACGTGGGGAACTATTCTTATAAAGTGACCAGTACCTCCAAAAAGACGGTGGAGATCGCGGGACTGAAAAAAGCAAGTCTGACGAATATTAAGGTATATAATACGGTAAAACTTGGCGAGGAAACCTATAAAGTAACTTCCATAGCGGCTTCGGCATTTAAGAACAACAAAAAGGTAACGAGCGTTGTTCTGGGAACGAACGTGGAGAAAATCGGCAACAGCGCCTTTGAAGGGTGTACAAAACTGAAAAAGGTTACGGAGAAGGGAAAGAAGCTCAAACAGATTGGAAACAAAGCATTTACGAAATGTAAGGCATTGAAGAATATCACGATTAAGAGCAAATCCTTAAAGAAAGTCGGAAAGAATGCTTTCAAGGGCATTCATAAAAAAGCCGTGATTAAGGTTCCTGCCGCAAAATATAAGGCATATAAGAAGCTTCTGGCGAAGAAAGGACAGAGCGGGACGGTGAAAATTAAAAAGTAAGACGAAGAATGATAAGGTAAGACAAAAAAGGGCGCCGTTGGCGCCCTTTTTTGTGTGGTATTTTGAAAATACCTTTCAGGTTCGGGATTGATGGAACCTGAATTCGACATATTGCAGGGTGTCACGTTTGGCGTCATCAGGAAGGAGCCGGTATAAATGAAAAAGGAGCCGCTCGTCCCTGGTAAAGGGAAAGGCAAATAGCTCTTTGGTCGTGGCGCTGGGAAAGAAATCTGGATTTCTCAGCAGATCGTCCAGAGAAATCTGATAGAAGTCGGCCAGCCGGGTAATGAATTCTAAGGGCGGCGTACGTTTACCGCATTCATAATTTGAGTAGGAGGGACGCTCAATATTAAATCTGGTGCTGACATATTCCTGTGTATAATGATGATATTCACGCAGTTGTCTGAGACGGTTTCCAAGTTGTTTGCCTCTCATAGTTACCTCCTTATATGGTATTTTCACTGTTTTTTGCTAAAGTCAAGTATATCAATTCTGTATGTAGATAACTTAAAATGTAACAAAATGAAACATAAAAAAAACATCAGACAAGATAGTGACAGGCATAAAATGCAGGAAACAGGGAAAAACTGACGGTGGGAGAACATCTGTAAAAGGAGAAGTGCAATGACGCAGAAAATAAACAAAGACCTGAGAGCAAATATGGAGGATTTTCATAGGAGACTGGCAATTCAGAAAAATTTTGATATTATTTGCAGGACAACGATGGTGGCAGACCGTCAGGCATGTTTCTATTTCATTGATGGATTTGTGAAAGATGATATTATCGAAAAGCTGATGGAATTTTTCTATTCTGTCACGCCGGAGGATTTGCCAAAAGACAGTCAAAGTCTGTCCAGGGACGCCATGCCGTATGTAGAGGTGGAGTTGTTAAGCGACCGGGAAGAGATTGAAAAAAATATTCTTTCAGGTGTCATGTGCCTTTTTATTGATGGATTTGACAAATGCTTTGCCATTGACTGCCGTACTTACCCCATGCGCAGCGTGCAAGAGCCGGAAAAGGATAAGGTGCTGCGGGGATCTAAAGATGGATTTGTGGAAACGGTGGTCTTTAATACGGCGCTGATCCGAAGGCGTATCCGGGATAACAGGCTTGTGATGGAAATGCAGCAGGCGGGAAGCGCTTCAAAGACAGATATCTTACTATGCTACATGGAGGATCGTGTAGATCAAAAATTCCTGGAGGAAATCCGGGCAAGGATTCAGAATCTGAAGGTGGAGGCGCTGACGATGAATCAGGAGAGTCTGGTGGAATGTCTTTATCGCGGAAAATGGTATAATCCTTTTCCGAAGGTGAAATATTCCGAGCGGCCTGACACGGCGGCAGCCAGTATTCTGGAAGGGAAGATCGCGATCCTGGTCGATAATTCACCGGCGGCGATCATTCTTCCGGTTTCGATTTTTGATATTATGGAAGAGGCGGACGATTTCTATTTTCCGCCGATTACGGGCACATATCTCAGGTTTACCCGCTTTTTTATTGCCATTCTTACACTGGTTCTTACGCCTGCATGGATTTTGCTGATGCAGAATCCGCAGTGGATTCCGGCGGCGTTTGATTTTATTAAGGTGGAGGGAGACGTCAACATTCCGCTTATTTACCAGCTTCTGATTCTGGAGATCGGCATTGATGGACTAAAGCTCGCCGCTATCAATACCCCGAATATGCTTACGACTCCTCTAAGTGTGATTGCCGCGATTGTAATGGGAGAATTTGCGGTAAAGTCTGGCTGGTTTAATTCGGAAACGATGCTTTATATGGCGTTTGTGGCGGTGGCCAATTATACCCAGGCAAGTTATGAGCTGGGGTATGCGCTGAAATTTATGAGGGTGCTTTTATTGATTCTGACAGCAGTCTTTGACTGGTATGGTTTTTTGGCGGGAATTTTTTTGGCTCTGCTTGCCATCGGATGCAATCGTACCGTATCAGGAAAGAGTTATCTTTATCCCCTGATTCCATTTAATGGAAAGCAGTTTGCCAGAAGGATTTTCCGGAAGCGGATTTCTTTTCATGAATAATCATGGGAAACGAAGGGCATATTAGGAAAGAAATCAATCTTTAGTAAAGGAGAAACAAAATGAAACAGTTGAAGAAAATGATCCTGGGACTGACTCTTGCTCTCTGCGTTATGGGGCTGGCAGCCTGCGGCACAAACAAAAACAATAAGGATACAAATCGTGTAACAGAAAACACGACAGCGTCAACAGAGCAGACGAACAAGACGGACAATACAGACAGGACGGACAATACAGAGGATACAAACGACAGCAATGTGAACGGAACGGATCACACAAGTGATACGAACGGAAACAATGGCACGACAGGAACCACCGATGGTAAGGATAATCTGAACGACACGACCGATGGAACAGAAAATCGGGACAGCGAAGGCGCGCTAGAAAGACTTGGCGACGACA
>CATZYB010000229.1 GCA_958426095.1 uncultured Lachnospiraceae bacterium | reverse complement strand
TGGATGAGTCTCTGACATCCAGAGAAATCATTAATGCGAAAATGCGTTCCACCTTGGATGTGGCCACAGACCCTTGGGGTATTAAAGTTAATCGTGTCGAGTTAAAGAACATTATTCCTCCGGCAGCGATCCAGGATGCCATGGAAAAACAGATGAAGGCCGAGCGTGAACGAAGAGAATCTATTCTGATCGCAGAAGGTGAAAAACGTTCCGCAATCCTTATTGCAGAAGGTCATAAAGAATCTGCCATTTTGGATGCGGAAGCTGATAAGGAAGCGATGATCCTCCGTGCAGAAGCTGCCCGGGAAGCAAAAATCCGTGAGGCTGAAGGTGAGGCTCAGGCCATTCTTAAAATTCAGCAGGCCAATGCAGACGGTATCCGTTTCTTAAGAGAAGCCGGAGCCGATGAAGCCGTTCTTCGGATCAAGAGTCTCGAAGCTTTTGAAAAGGCGGCCGACGGTAAGGCGACAAAGATTATTATTCCTTCAGAAATACAGGGATTGGCCGGTCTCGCAAAATCGGTTGTTGAGACGGTAAAAGATGAATAAATAACTTTTGGAGATGGGGAAGATGAACATAAAAGGAAGAAATTTCCTGACATTAAAGGATTTTACAGAGGAAGAGATTCTTTATCTGCTGGATCTGGCAGCAGATTTAAAGGAGCGGAAGAAAAAAGGAATTCCGGTCGATGTTCTCAGAGGAAAAAATGTGGCTCTGATCTTTGAAAAAACAAGCACCCGTACCCGGTGTTCCTTTGAAGTTGCAGCCCATGATCTGGGTATGGGAACGACTTACCTGGATCCGTCAGGTTCTCAGATTGGTAAAAAGGAAAGTATCGAAGATACGGCCCGTGTTCTCGGACGAATGTTTGAAGGTATCGAGTACCGGGGCTATGGACAGGAAATTGTGGAAGAACTGGCAGAATATGCCGGCGTTCCTGTATGGAACGGTCTGACGAATGAGTATCATCCGACGCAGATGCTGGCAGATTTCCTTACAGTCCGTGAGCATTTGGGAGAACTGAAAGGCAAAAAGCTGGTATATATGGGCGATGCCCGTTATAATATGGCAAACTCTTATATGATCGCCTGTGCAAAACTCGGTCTTCATTTCGTAGCCTGTGCGCCGGAAAAATATTTTCCGAATGCGGAGCTCCGGGCAGAATGTGAGGAATTTGCCAGAATTTCCGGCGGAAGCATTGCATTTATCGAAGATCCGGCGGAAGCCACAAAGAACGCCGATGTTATCTGTACCGACGTGTGGGTATCCATGGGTGAACCGGATGAAGTCTGGGAAGAACGTATCCATGATCTGACACCTTATCGGGTGACAAAGGCTATTATGGACAATGCAGGCCCGCAGGCTATTTTTCTTCATTGTCTGCCGGCATTTCACGATCTGAAAACAAAGATCGGCAAGGAGATGGGCGAGCGTTTTGGAATCACAGAGATGGAAGTGACTGACGAAGTGTTTGAATCGTCTCAGTCGAAAGTCTTTGATGAAGCAGAAAACCGTATGCACACGATTAAAGCGGTGATGGCGGCGACCCTCTGTGATGAGATTTAGGAGTGGCTTAAGTGAAAGAAGATATTTTGCAGATGTTAAAATCCCGTCAGGATTTTGTGTCTGGGCAGGAGTTATGTGAATATTTTCAGGTTTCCCGGACGGCTGTCTGGAAAGTGATCGGACAGCTTAAAAACGAGGGATATGAGATTGAGGCGATAAACCGGAAAGGTTATCGCCTTATCTCCAGTCCGGATATACTTACGGAGGCCGAGATTTTGAGCGGTATGACCACGGAAGTTATGGGGCGTCATATTTATTATTATGACTGTCTCGGTTCAACGAATGACCAGGCCCGGATGCTGGCCGAGCAGGGAGCGCCGGACGGTTCTCTGGTGGTTGCCGAAACTCAGAATACGGGGAAAGGCCGGATGGGACGGGCTTTCTTTTCACCGGAAGGCTGTGGGATATGGATGTCGCTTATCTTGAAGCCGGATATTCCTCCGGTGGATGCGTCCATGATCACATTGATCGGCGCCATGGCCGTTCAGGAAATGATGGAAAGTTTCGGACTGGAATCCGGCATCAAATGGCCGAACGATCTGGTTATCGACCACCGGAAGACAACGGGAATTCTGACTGAAATGAGCGCCGGACCGGATGTGGTGAATTACATTGTCATCGGTATTGGGATCAACGTCAATATGAAAGAATTTCCGGAAGAGCTGAGAGAAACAGCCATATCTATGGCGATGGCTTCGGGAAAGACCTATCACCGGGCCGAAGTGATCCGCAGGGTGATGCAGTATTTTGAGATTAATTACCAGCAGTTTTTGAAGGAAGGCAATCTGGCTTTTTTGAAGGAAAAATATGATGCCAGTCTGATCCATCGGAATAAGGAAATCAGTATCCATGAAATACGTCGGGTATGGCGGGGCATTTCCCGCGGGATCAATGATATCGGGGAACTGATCGTTTCTACGGATGAGGGAGATACGACGGTGCGTTCCGGAGAAGTTTCCATACGCGGTATTTATGGATATGCAGAATAGAGGAAATACTATGTGTCAGGAAAATATGGTATTGTGCGCGGCCAGCGCTTACGAGCAGAAATTTTATTTAAATGAAGATTTTGCCGCTTTGCCGGAAAGTATTAAAGAAGAATTAAAAATCATCTGTGTGCTTTTTACAGCCGATGTGGGCGGCGTCCTCATCATGGAGTTCAGTCCGGAAGGGGATCTGCAGCTTCGGGTGGATGTGGCCGAGGAAGATATTTTATATGATGAGATTGGAAGTGGGTTGAAGATCAAACAGCTTCAGCGGGAACGGGCCGAACTGTTTGAATCGTTGGAAATGTATTACCGGGTATATTTTCTGGGAGATACGACAGGATTAGAATGAGGAGGTAAAAAATATGTTACTGGCAATTGATATTGGAAATACAAATATAACGATGGGACTTTTCCGCGGTGAGATTCTTATGGGAAATTTCCGAATGACGACCCAGATGCCGAGAACATCCGATGAATATGGCGTTTTGATTCGTGAGTTGATCCGCAATGCGGGATATGAACCGAAAGATATCGATCAGGTCATCATCGCATCCGTTGTACCGGATA
>CATZYB010000228.1 GCA_958426095.1 uncultured Lachnospiraceae bacterium | reverse complement strand
TTAAATATAAATCTTTGCCGCGAATAGATTCGTTGATCGTGCCTTTGGCTTCACCGGAACCAAAGCGGGAACATTTGGCATCAATAATGTAAGTATCCTGCTTATAGTTCTCAAAAAGGATGTTAGTGCTGTTTGCACTTTCACGGTCATTACGCCAGGAAACAATGTAATCATTGACTTTTTTGCCAAGTTCCCAGCTGCTTTGAAGCGGGATGATTCCCAATTGACCTACAGGAATGGTTTCTTTGAAATCGATGTTGAGCTGACTCATGATTTACCTCCGTACTTTATAAGGATTATTAGTAAGTTTGTATTTTATAACCAATAAAATATTATGGACTATTGATGACTTTATTGTCAAGAATTTTGTCGAAAGTCGTTGAAGAATGTTGTACTTAATAAAAAACATTAGTTTGATCGGGCAATCCTGATACGAATATCTTCTCCGAAGATAAGGAAAATATGATAATAACTGATGATCCGGGAAGAAATACGTTCACTGTAAATATCCTGAATAGCCTCTACAGGAAGATTTGTGGATATGATCGTCGATCTGCGATGCTCCTGTCGGTGATTAAGACACAAAAAAAGTTGGGAAACTGTGAAATTATTGATTGTTTCAGTACCTAAGTCATCGATGATCAGTGCGTCGCAGTTCATAATGGAATCAAACAGAGTATCTTCATAAAAACTTTCTTCGTCATCTTCTGGATTTCCAAAAGTGTGGGCTTCAAAAGCCTCGATCAAGTCAAAGGCCGTCATGTAAAGAACCGAGCGGGAAGCTTTGAGCAGTTCATTGGCAATACAATGGGTCAGAAAGCTTTTACCGACGCCGGTGTTTCCTGTAATGAAAAGATTCGAAAACTGACTGTCAAAATCCCGGATATAAGACTGACATCTGGAGACAATGGTTTTCATGTTGTCGGCCGGGCTGATACCAAAGCGGGGATCGATATCTTCCGAATAATAATGGATATTAAATGTATCGAAATTCTCTCTTTCAAGGATCGGTGCGATCCGTGACTGATCATAAATTTTCTGAGCAGCGGCCTGACGAAAGCAAGAACACAGATCATTGCCGGCAAAGCCGGTATCCTTGCAGATCGGACAATGATACTGGAGTTCCAGATAATTTTCCGGGAATCCGTTGGAGATCAGCAAAGTCTTTTGGCGATTCTGCAAATCTGTGATCTGATCGTGAAGCTGTTTGGCAGATTTAACGTGGCCGGAAGACGTATTCAGGACCCGGCTCCGGGCTTCGCTGGCGCACAGAGAGACTATCGCCTGTTCCAGTATTTCATATTCAGGAATTTTATCATAGACTTCTTGTATCCGCAGATCCTGAAGATGTTTTTGTTCGGCCTGACGCCGATCGTAATCCCTCATAATCGTTTGATAAAGTGAATTATTTAACATGGCAATAGCTCCTTTTTACAGCGGTAGTCATTGTGGACTGTCAGACTGGAGTTTGCGGACAAATTCCACTTCCATATTGCTGTAGTCATAGGTCCTCTGATTGAAATTATGGAAGCGGGAAGCGGGTTTCTTGCCGATTTGTGTCCTGGCCGGACGGTTCTCCTGAGACTGTCGGTTTCTTGCGGCCCTTGATTTATCAAAATCGTTATCCAGCTGTCGTACGTCGTCCATCGTTTTTGCCTGCTTATCCCTCCAGCCTTTTAAAATCTTGTCTGCATACTGGAAGCTGGCTGTGTGGGCTGTTAAAATAGTGCGTTTACAGGCTTCAACAATTAATTCCTGAGAAAAGCGGTATTCCTGATTCCAACGGCGGATAAAACAGAGTTCGTCCTCTGTCAGGTAACGGCCTTTGATACCGAAGGCATTCATCACGGAAGCATTCAGCTGGTTGAATGAGGCGCAGTAGGATTTTGCGTTTTCTACAGTTTTTATTCCGGCTTCGCTCCAGCCGATGGCTACGGCCTGAATATAATTCATTCTGCGGTGGCCGTTGGAAATACAGTATTCAAAAAGATATTCAATTAAATCCTGGGACATGCCAAGCTCGTTATAGAAGAATAAAATAGTGTTCATGTCCTTCTGATTCAACGGCTTTCCCGTATATTGCTGAATAATAAAGAAAAGCTGGTCGCCGCTCTGTTCTTCCATGAAAGACTGAAGATCGTCCATAGAATAAGAAGGAACTTCATATGCTTCCGTTTCGCGAACCATCGATGCCGGAGATTCAGAGACGGGGCCTCTGGCGGCCGTCCTCTGTTCCGGTGTCGTATATATGTTTTCTTTCGGCGCCGGAGAGATTTTCGAACCCGGTATCGGGGCTGGTTCCTCAGCATATGGCGCTGTGACCGGACGCAGGCATATATCCGTAATATTTCCGGCCGGATCCCAGGCGATACGCAGCAGCCGTTCCTGCTCCCAGAAACGCAGAGCCCGCTTCACGTCATTTTCTGTCATATTAAAAAAGTCCGCAATAGAACTTGTCGTGATCTCTGTCTCCGGGAAGCCGGCCCAACGAAGCAGATAAAGATAAATTTTTAAAAACTCCCCATTGGCCCCGGACATGTAATGGTCCAGAAACTCGTTTGGGATCATCGTAATATTCCGCGGCATATCTGTATGTAATTGAATCGATTTCATAAGTCACTCACCCTAAAAATAAATTGCTAACTGTTCTCAGTAAGCTCGTGAAATATCTCGCTAACTGTTCACAGTATATCATGTTTTAAAAAAGTTGGGAATAGGGGTGGATTTCAGTGGATAAAGTTGTGGATAGTGTGAATAATGTGGATAACTTTTGGGTATACATTTGTCGACAAGGGAGAAAATGTCGAAAATTCTTGAAAAAACAAGAGGTTTGAAAGGTTTTGCAATATGTTTGTAAAAAATATTATGTAAATGGAGTTATCCACAGGCCAAAAACGGAAAAATTGTTAATAAATCTGTGGATAATGTGGATAAGTAGAGAAAAGCATAATAAATACAGGGGCAAAAAAAGTGGATAAAATTGTGTACTTTTTTTGCGTTAAACTATCTGTATGGGGAGTGGATTTTTAAGGTGCTTTTTAGTATACTTTACCGTAAAGGAGGAATCGAAGTGAGAATGAGAAGGGTTTTGTCTTGGATTTTGTGTTTGTGTATGGTATTTATACTTTTACCGGGAAGGGCGTCGGCCCTGGACAGCGGTCCGAC
>CATZYB010000227.1 GCA_958426095.1 uncultured Lachnospiraceae bacterium | reverse complement strand
GACACAAATCTCACAGTATGAGCTTGTGCTTCATAAGGACGATAACTGGAAGATTATAGAATAAAATCAAAAGGCTTACATTTCAGTATCTATAGGGTGTAAGCCTTTTATTTGCTGTTATATATTACAATTGAAAGGTTTGTTTTACCAAAGAGAACAAAGAAAAAACGCTACAATCCCGTAAAGGCTGCAACGCTTCTTTCTGTCATATTCAGTTGTGTACGGACAGCTTATTTGTCCGAGTTTTCGATTTCCGCAACCTCTTTCGCCGTAGCAGTCACAATTCTTAATCCCTTATCACTGATACTGTCAAGCAGGGTATCCAGTTGCCGCCGCTGCGTGGATTTTTCAGCGTCCCTATTCGGGAAAAAGAATTGGTCTACCGATATGTTATAGCGTGTCACAAGCTCATAAAAGATTTGCAGGCTTGGTTGTTGTCCCTTATTTTCAATATTGGTAAGGTAACGCGGAGAAATATTCATTGCGTCGCTTACATCTTTGCGACTTTCCTTTCTCGCTGTCCGCGCCGCTTTTATCGCTTTCCCGAAAGCTGCGAAGTCATAAAGTGGTACAGGTCTTTTAGCCATAATTATTCACCCTGCTATAGTGTATAGTTCCTAACTCTTTCAAGATACGTCTATGCAATTCCCACTACTGGCTTAAATAATTCATATTTATTTTATTGCTTCTATTCGGCTGACCGTATATAATAATGACAAAGGAATTTTTACGGGAGGATAGTAAAATGCTTGAATATATCTCTGCCCCAGAAGCAGCGAAAAAGTGGGGAATTTCTGAACGGCGCGTACAAAAACTGTGCGAAGAAAATCGAATACCGGGTGTTTCAAAATTCAGTCGTATGTGGTTGATACCAAAGGAGGCAGAAAAGCCGATTGACGGAAGAACAAAACACGGAAAGGAGCTACACCATGAATAAGGTCTTAATTATAGATGATGATAAGGAACTTTGTACGCTAATTAAACGGAGCGTGCTATCAGAAAATATAGAAGCTGATATTTGCAATACAGGAAAAGAGGGTTTGAAAAAATTAAAAGAAAAAGAGTATCAGCTTGTAATATTGGACGTTATGATGCCCGGTATGGACGGGTTTGAAACACTGGAAGAAATCAGAAAAGGAAACAGTTTACCAATTTTAATGTTTACCTCTAAAAATGACAGTGCTTCCAAAGTGCGCGGCTTACGCGCGGGAGCAGATGATTATTTGACAAAACCATTTGATATGGACGAATTGATAGCACGCATAGTTTCTCTCATACGCCGCTACACCAGATTTAACGGGCAGGACGGTACACCACAGCAGCTTGATTTTGACGGTTTGAAAATAGACCTTGAAAACCGTTCCATTACAACAGTCAATGGAACATTTGAATTACCTCCAAAGGAGTTTGACTTGCTCTTATTCTGTGCGAAAAATCAAGGGAAAATTCTGACAAAGCAACGGATTTATGAGGAAGTCTGGGGCGAAGAATATTTTTATGATGATAGCAACATTATGGCGATTATCAGTCGGTTGCGAAAAAAGATAGAAGCAAATCCCGGTAGTCCGAAATATATTCAGACAATAAAAGGCATTGGCTACCGCTTCAATAAGGAGGTATGACCGAATATGGAATTAGTCATTGTTATATCCATACTGATTGCTGTTGTTTCTGTCTTTGTTTCCTGTCTTACTATTAGACGAGTGAAAAGGCAAATTTCTGAAATGACGGACGCACTTGCCGATATAAAAAATGGAAACGGAAACCGTCGTATTTTATCAGCAGCTAATGAGCTTGTCGCGCCGATTGCGTATGAAATCAATGAGATTGTTGTGTCTTATGAGAGTAAGCTTTCTACGTTCCACCAGACAGAGGAAACAAACCGACAGCTTATGACAAGTCTTTCACATGATGTGAGAACACCACTTACTACTTTGATAGGGTATCTGGACGCTGCACATAAAGGAATTGTTAGCGGGAAAGACCGTGATGATTATATAGAAACTGCCCGCCGGAAAGCGCATGACCTAAAAGAATACATAGATGTGCTTTTTGATTGGTTCAAGCTAAACTCTAATGAATTTGCAATAGAATTACAGACCGTAGAAGCTGCCGAACTGACACGGGATATACTGATTGATTGGATACCGATATTTGAAGATAAACAGATAGCGTACAATATTGATATTCCCGAAAAGCCCTTTCGGGTACGTCTTGATACGGACGGGTATATGCGGATATTGAACAATCTCATTCAAAATGTGATTTCTCACAGCCGCGCTGACAAAATAGAAATTGCTCTGACAAAGAAAAATCACAACATGGAAATTACGGTAACAGACAATGGCATTGGGATTGAAAAAGAGGATTTGGAACATATCTTTGAAAGGCTCTATAAATGTGACAAGGGACGGTCTGAAAAAGGTAGCGGTCTTGGTTTGTCTATCGTTCATCAGCTTGTGGAAAAGATGAACGGCACAATAACAGCAGAAAGTACACAGGGAAACGGAACAACATTCATTCTGCTTTTTCCTTTGGTTGGTTAAGGCTCTCCCGTCTTTTATGGCGGGAGCCTTACTTATTTATGGCGGTTCATAAATGCAAGGTTAATGCAAGGTTCCGGCAAGGTTAATGCAAGACTGGCATGATAAAATACCTTACAGAACAGGAGGTTTGAATATGGACACAAATTATATCATCGAAACAAAAAATCTGACAAAGCAGTACGGCTCGCAAAAAAGCGTGGCTGACTTAAATATTCATGTAAAACGAGGAAGAATTTACGGGCTGCTTGGAAGAAACGGAGCCGGAAAGACAACTACTATGAAAATGCTGCTTGGGTTGACAAAGCCCACCTCTGGCGAAGTCAAAATATGGGGAAAGTCATTGCAGGGAAACGAAAAAAAGCTGCTCCCGCGTATCGGCAGTTTGATTGAGTCCCCCGGCTTTTATCCGAATTTGACCGCAACGGAAAATCTGCGTATTTTTGCTACTCTACGGGGAGTGCCGAACAGCCATGCAATCAGGGATGCTCTGGATTTGGTCGGACTTCCTTACAAGGATAAAAAGCTGTTTTCGCAATACTCTCTTGGTATGAAGCAGCGGTTGGCGATTGCCCTTGCAGTCATGCACGACCCGGAACTTTTAATTTTAGACGAGCCTATCAATGGACTTGACCCTATCGGTATCGCAGAAGTACGTTCCTTTATTCGTGAGCTTTGTGACGCGCGAGGAAAAACCATTT
>CATZYB010000226.1 GCA_958426095.1 uncultured Lachnospiraceae bacterium | reverse complement strand
TAAGTATACCTAAAACTGGTGGAAGCAATAAAAAATACCCGAAAACACCAGTATTGAGATAGAGCCAATTAAATCCCAAATTGCTCCTTGCTGCAAAGATTGTCATAGGGATTGGAAATAGTATTGCAGCAAAAATAGTAAGGATAATAAATTTCCTTCTTTTTAATTTCAGAAATTCGCAAAATACAAGCTCAAGCAATTCCTTCACCTCCTGTTACTCGCTTGAAATAATCTTCAAGACTTTCTTCACAGGAATGTGCTTCTGACACCTCTAAGCCGTTAGCCACAAACGCTGTCACGATTTTCCCTATCGGTAAAGTAAGGTTATACAGTTGTATATTATGGTCATCCAGTACAGAAAAATGGTTCTCTTGGAAATCGCGCTCCAAAACTCTGGCCGCCTGTGACGTATTTGAAACCGTAAAATGGATATGTTTACTGCTTTTTTGCTCAAGTTCTGCCAGACTTTCTTCCTCCAACAGCGTTCCGTGGTCGATAATGCCAACATCGTCTGCCAGCAAAGAGATCTCGGAAAGAATATGACTGGAAATCAGAATGGTTTTCCCTCTGGCGTCGCACAACTCACGGATGAAGCTGCGTACCTCGGCAATGCCAATAGGGTCAAGGCCATTGATCGGTTCGTCCAAAATCAGCAGTTCCGGGTCGTGCATAACAGCAAGTGCAATCGCCAACCGCTGTTTCATACCAAGTGAGTACTGAGAGAATAGTTTTTTATCCTTATAGGGCAATCCCACCAAGTCCAGTGCATCTTTAATGGCGTGGCGGTTTGGCACACCTCGTAAGGTGGCAAAGATACGCAGGTTTTCGGTAGCGGTCAGATTGGGATAAAAACCGGGTGATTCAATCAGACTGCCAATGCGGGGAAGCAATTTCTTTTCGTTCCCCTGCAAAGGTTTCCCCCAGATTTTTACCTCGCCGGAAGTGGGCCGCGTCAGGCCAAGCAGCATTTTCATGGTCGTTGTCTTTCCTGCTCCGTTTCTTCCCAGCAGACCGTAGATCCTTCCTTTTTCCACATGGATACTCAGATCGGCAACACTCTTTTGGGTGCCATACTGTTTTGTAAGATGTTTGGTTTCGATAATGTAATTGCTCATATAAGCACCTCCTGTCTGCAAATAGTCTAACACACCAGCCTTGCACTAACCTTGCCGCAACCTTGCATTAACCTTGCATTTTGAAAAACGAGCGTATGAAGGAAAATTTCCTCCCACCAACCTCTAAAATAACGAGAAGCCCTCGCCGCAGAGGGAGAGGGCTTAATCAACCAGAGGAAAATACAAAGCAAACATAGTTCCGTTCCCCGGTGTGCTTTCTGCTGTTATTGTGCCGTTCATTTTTTCCACAAGCTGATGTACGATAGAAAGTCCAAGTCCGCTTCCTTTTTCGGATCGGCCTTTATCGCATTTATAGAGGCGTTCAAAGATATGTTTCAAATCATCTTTTTCAATTCCAACTCCGTTGTCAGCGACGACAATTTTCATATTCCCGTCCTGATTGGATAGAGAAATATTGATTTTATCCGCATGGCTATGAACAATCACATTTTGTATGAGATTATTCAGTACCCGCATATATGCGTCGGGATCAAGCCGTACCCGGAAAGGCTGTTCGGGAATATCAATGCTGTAATCTATTTGTTTATCTTCAAAAATAGGTATCCAGTCAATGAGGATATTCCTTGTCAGTTCCACAGCTTCGACTGGATCTATCAACAAAACAAATTCGTCGGAGTTTAATTTGAACCAATCGAACAACACATCAATGTATTCTTTCAGGTCATGGGCTTTGCGGCGCGCAATCTCAACATATTCGTCTTTATCTTTGCCGGTGACAATTACTTTATGGGCAGCATCACGATACCCAATCAATGTGGTAAGCGGAGTTCGCACATCATGGGAAAGGCTTGTCATAAGCTGTTTGTTGACTTCCTCTGCTTGCCTGAACGAAGATAGTTCTTTTTCATAAGAGGAAACAATGTCGTTGACTTCATAAGCTATGGATGCAGTAAACTCATCGGTTGCAGATAAAATGCGCCTGTTGCCGTTTCCTGCCTTAATATCTTCCAGCGCATCAAGCATCCCGTTGATCTGCGCTTTTACTCTCCTAATAACGAAACCGCAAATAAATACTGAAATAATGGCAATCGCAACCGAAACAAAAACAAGCAATTCCATTTCATCAGACCTCCTTATTGAAGCGGTATCCAATCCCTTTGATCGTCTGAATATATTTGGGCTTGCTGGGATTTTCTTCTAACTTTTTTCGCAAGCGGCTAATGATCGCCATGATATTGCTATCATCATAGCAGTATTCTTCACCCCAAACTTCTTCGTAAATTCTTTGCTTCGTGAGAATTTTTCCCTGATACTTTGCAAGTAATAGGAGCAAGTCAAATTCTTTGGGGGGAAGTTCAAATGTCCCATTGACGGTAGTAATAGAACGAGTGTCTATATCAATCTTTAACCCGTCAAAATCAAGCTGTTGGGGTAATCCGCCCGATTGATTGAATCGTGTGTAACGGCGGACAAGAGAGAGGATGCGGGCGATCAGTTCGTCCATATCGAAAGGTTTTGTCAAATAGTCATCAGCACCCGCACGCAGGCCACGCACTTTTGAAACGCTATCATTTTTTGATGTGAACATCAAAATAGGAAGGTTGCTTTCTTTCCTGATTTGTTCCAATGTTTCAAATCCATCCATACCTGGCATCATAACATCAAGTACAACAAGCTGATAGTCCTTTTCCCTTAATTTTTCCAAGCCCTCTTTCCCGCTGTTACAACAATCGGCTTCTATATTTTCCGTCAGTACGCTGCGCTTAATTAAGGCACACAGTTCCTTATCATCATCTATAACCAAAACCTTATTCATGTTTCAAAGCCCTCCCTTGCTTTGTCCTGCCGTCCACCGGCTTTTTGGCATCCTTGGGGATTAACCATAGTGTTGCCATTTTTACAGCGCCAGGAATGCGGCCTGCCGCGCAATAATAATTTATTTGCCGAGCGGAAATGCCCCATTTTTCGCTTGCTTCTTTCAAAGTCATGTATTCCATCTCGCATTCCTCCAATATATCCATTATATTTCTTGACCTCGAAGAATACAAGATGCAAAGCGTGTCGGAATTATGAATTTAGGCAGAGGCCAAAGCCTCTGCCTAAAAACTAATTGTAAATTAGTTCGTCTTGAATAATTTCCTCCGCCTGTGCTTTCAGCGTATTCATCAGCCCCACCCAGCGCATGGGGTCACGGGCTTTCAGT
>CATZYB010000225.1 GCA_958426095.1 uncultured Lachnospiraceae bacterium | reverse complement strand
TTCAGAAACAGCATCCGGCTTTAACAGATGATTTCTATAACCTTGGACAAATTGAAAGTGTTAATATTGTAGCTCAAAGCGATGAGATTTATAACTGATATGAAATATAAAATAATAGGATTTACATGCTGCTTTGCGGTTATTCTGATTGCCGTTTTTGCGCCATTGTTTTATAAGGACTACCGAAAAACAGAGAGAATTCATCAGCATGAACAGGAAATTCCCCAGGAACCATGTACGGATCCTGCGGATGGCGGTCTGTGTACATATCTTCCGATTGTCAAAATTGATACAGATGGGGTGGTAATCCCGGGAAGACCCATTAAGGATGATGGAAACAACCGCATTTATACACGTGCTGCTGATGGGGAAACTACAATTGCTGCTCAGATGGATATAATCGGAAATGACAGCAAAGAGTACCATCATGCAAATGAAACGGCAGATGTATCTTCTGCAATCCGCATACGAATGAGAGGTAATTCCTCAAGAGAGTTTGATAAGCCAAGCTATGCCATTAGACTTGTAGATAAAAAAGGGGAAAACAATCCGCTTTCCATTATGGGAATGGATGCGCACCATGAATGGGTATTATACGGTCCCTGGCTCGATAAAACAGCCATACGAAATTATATGTTTTACAATCTTGCCGGAGAAATGATGTCTTATGCGCCAAATGTAAGATTCTGCGAAGTAATTCTTAATGGTGAATATGAAGGTCTATATGTAATGACTGAAATGATAACCGGCGGAAAAGATGGCGCCAGGCTGGGACTTCGTGTAAATGCCAAGCGCAGCACATTTTCCGGATACCTGCTTCGCCTGGATCATCAGCATGCGGGCGAAGAAGCTTTAAACAGCTTTACAACGTATACCTACAAAACCCCCTTCATGCTGCAGATAGAATATCCCGGAAGCAGGAACAGGGATGCCAGACTGACAGAAGAAATCCGGCAGGATTTTTCAAATTTTGAAAAAACTCTGTACTCATATGATTATGACAGGGAAAAACATGGCTACACTTCTATGATAGATGTAGACAGCTTTGTAGATTACTTTATTATCAATGAGCTTTCCAGTAATGCAGATGCCGGAAACTATTCCACTTATATTTATAAGGGAACAGATAATCTGTATCATATGTGTGTATGGGATTTTAATAATGCCTGTAATAACTATTTCGAGGAGGAACTTCCTTATACTGGATTTTTCCTGAACAACCGATTATGGTTTGAAATGCTTATCAAAGATGAGGATTTTACTGAACGGATCATCCAGCGATATCATTCCTTGCGAAAAGGTCTGTTAAGTGAGGAATCACTTTATCGTTATATCGATGAAACCCTTGATTTTATCGCACCAGCTCTTGCAAGAAACGATGCACGATGGGGAAGTGTAGAACAGCAGGCAAAGGGACTTCTGGTTCCGGTATCAAGAAATCTGGACAGCAGATCTGCCGCTGAAGGACAGTTAAAAGGTTACTTGCGAAACAGAGGAAAATGGTTGGATGAAAACATTGAGACTCTGCGTCAGTATTCAGCATCCTCCCGTGTAAAGCAGTATAATGAGGTTAATGATTAAAATATGAAACGATTTATTATCAGCATATCTGCCATCATTCTGCTTCTATTTATTGGATTTATAGCTGTGTTTTATGGCGGATTTTATATGGACTCAGACCGGGACAATCATATAAACACATTTGTCCGGACTGAGAATAAAGAGATACTTATAAAGGACAAAGATAAGTGGAAACCATTTGAAGTCAGGGGAATTGATATGGGAAGCGGTATTCCTGGTGAATGGTCTACAGATTATGCGATCACCAAAGAAACCTATCTGCACTGGTTTCAGCTGATCCAGGAAGCAGGAGCAAATACGCTGAGAGTCTATTCTGTCCAGAATCCGTCTTTTTATAAAGCGTTCTATGAATACAATTCCCAACATGAGGAGCCGTTATATTTACTTCAGGGAATCTGGGTAAATGATTATATACAGAACTCCCGAGTGGATGCATATGCCGACTCCTTTGCAGGAAAGCTTCTGGATAATTGCCTGGTCACTGTAGATGTGATCCATGGAAAACGACTTATCATCAATAATGATGCAGATACAAGTACAGGACTTTATTTACACGATGTCTCGAAATGGGTGCTGGGATATATTATCGGAAATGGATGGGAAGATACAACAGTTGCATATACAGATGAGAAATATCCGGATATGCAACCTTATAAAGGAACCTATCTTACTGCTTCAAAAGATGCCTCTGCCTTTGAATCCCTGCTTGCAGAAATAGGTGACAGGATGTTGCACTATGAATCAACAAGATATGATGAGCAGCGTCTGATCTCCTTTTCCAGTGGAAATGCAACAGATCCCTTTGATTATCCTAAAGAGATTGCAGAATATTTCAGAAAATGTGCCCGGATCGACACAGAACATATAACTGCAACTGATAAATTTATATCAGGTCAGTTTGCCAGCTACAGTGCATCTCCATATGATCAGGATTACTTTTCCTGTATGGAATACACAACATGGAACAGCTTGTCTGATAAAAAGATTGACTTTAGTGACTGTATCACTCCTGACGGAAAACGGAATACTTATCGGGCATATTTAAGACTTTTAAACGAACATCATACAATGCCGGTTTTGGCTGTTGAATTTGGTGCAGCCACAGGACGAGGTGAGATTCATGAGAATCAGGTGACCAGCAGAGGACTTGGATACTATTCTGAAAAAGAACAGGGAAAGATTCTGGTAGATTGTTATGAAGACATTATGGCTGCCGGACTTTCCGGAGGCTGTGTCTATTCCTGGCAGGATGAATGGTTCAAGCATACCTGGAATACCATGTATGCTGTAGATTTAAGCCGTAATATTTACTGGGAAGATGCTCAGACAAATGACCAGCATTTTGGCCTGCTGGCATTTGACTGTGGGGAAAAAGAAAGTGTTTGTTACGTGGACGGTGATACTTCCGAATGGACGGATAAAGATAGGGTGATCCAATATGAAGACGGCTCTTTCATCAGTGTGAAGTATGATGCCTCCGGTGTTTATTTATATCTCCATAAAAAGGACTTTGATCTGGAAAATGACACGCTGTATGTTCCGGTTGATACGACCAAAAAAACAGGCAGTACCCGTATGGAAAATTGTACAGCAGAATTTGAAAGACCTGCAGATTTTGTACTGATCTTAAATGGAAAAGATAATACTCGTCTGTTGGTTCAGGATCGGTATAATCCCATTCATGCCAATTATGAGGAAGA
>CATZYB010000224.1 GCA_958426095.1 uncultured Lachnospiraceae bacterium | reverse complement strand
CTTACAATATTTTCAAGATTATCGACTAATTCTTTTGTATACTGAAGAGCATTCAGACGGATTTCTTCTGCATTGGCATTTGCTTCGTTGATCGTGGCTTCCGCCTGAGCATTGGCCGCATTCAGTACTTCTTCCGCGCGTTCATAGGCCTTCAGCATAATCTGATGCTCTTCTACGAGCTGATTCGTGTATGCTGTTGTCTCTTCCAGCATGCGCTCAGCCTGGGCCTGGGCATCGTTGATGATCTTATCTTTATTTGCAATGATTTTCTGATATCTCTTTATTTCATCCGGAGTTTTTAATCTTAATTCTGTTAATAATTCAAATAATTCATCCTTTGGTACGATGATCTTTGTCTGAGAAAAAGGCTGTGGCTTGCAGCTCTCTACAAATTCTTCGATTTCATCAATTAACTGTTCGATTCTACTCATCATTATTCTCCTTTTATATTGTATTTTGACTTGACTTTTTCAATAATACACGGCGGAGCAAAGCGATCCAAAGCTCCCCCGTATCTGGCAATCTCTTTTAAGATCGTGGAGCTCAAATATGAATACTCCTCGCTGGTTACTAAAAACATAGTATCCACCTTTGGATTTACAATTCGATTCGTCTGTGCCATCTGGAGTTCGTATTCGAAATCCGTAATCGCGCGAAGTCCGCGCACAATAATACGGGCATCCATTGCATCTGCAAAATCAATGGTAAGCCCCTCGAAAGAAGTAACAGATACATTTGGCATATCTTTAGTGACTTCTTTTAACATTTTAACACGTTCTTCTACAGAAAACAATGGAGTTTTTGCACTGTTTTTCAGCACAGCAACAATCAATTCATCCACCATGCGGGATGAACGTCCAATAACATCCAGATGTCCATATGTCACCGGGTCAAAGCTTCCGGTATAAATTGCTCTTTTCATTTTTGTATCCTCGGTTATATTATTTTATTTTCAGGAAAATATGTTTATTCGTTTTGTAATTTTTCTCTCTGACAGTGGCAAAACCATAGCCCTCTATGTATGAAAAGTCAGTTTCAAGACTCGCTTCAACTACGATCAATGTATCCTTATGAATTAACGAAGAGCCGGATAATTGACTCAGGACTTTCTTTTCAAGAAAGTTGTTGTAAGGCGGGTCCATGAAAATAATATCAAAACATTTCCCCTCATGCTCCAACTGCTGCAACGCTATAGACACGTCCTTTTGTATAACGACAGCAGATTCGGAGAGTTTTGCAGCATTTAGATTCTCCCGAATGCAGTTCACAGCATTCCGGTTGTTTTCAACAAAAACAGCCATCTCACATCCTCTGCTTAACGCTTCGATGCCGATGGCCCCACTTCCGCTGAATAAATCTAAAAAGCGAGCACTATATAGCTCCGATTGAAGTATATTGAACAGTGTCTCTTTAATCCGGTCAGTTGTGGGTCTCGTTTCCATTCCGGGAACAGTTTTTAATTGTATACGCCGGGCCTTTCCAGCAATGACTCGCATAAGATAACCATCCTTCTTACTTAACTGTTTATAATTTTAGTATGTTTCTACAATTTGTCAAGGGAATCCCTTGGATTTTTGTAAATTTTTCTTCTTATTTTGTACATAGAGCAAAGTGGCCGCATGAATACGACCACTTATCTCCATGTTTTCCGCAATTTTCACGGTTTTTCAATTACCGGCGGCCTGACATTTCTTCTTCCTGTCTTCGGATCATCTGACGGACCATTTCACCGCCGACAGAACCGTTTTCACGAGAAGTGAGATCGCCATTATAGCCCTGTTTTAAAGGAACGCCGATTTCGTTGGCTACCTCAAATTTAAATCGGTCAAGTGCATCCTTTGCCTGTGGTACTTCAGGAGTATTAGAACTTCTTCTGCTCATAGCAAATTCCTCCGTTTCAAATTCTTAGTTCATTGGTTTCCTTTGTAGCTACAAGACTAGTATGCCTCATGCCTCATGAAATACTCTGGAATTTTTTAGAGAATAACGTCGTTTCCTGCCTGACGCATATAACGTTCCATCCGCCGCTCAAGATTTTCAGGAATTTCATTTTCATATTTTTTTGCACAGTCGCCGGCTATCTGAAGCAGGTCGCTGTCCTGATATAAATCTGCAATATGGAAGTCCATCAGACCGCTCTGACGCAGTCCAAACATATCTCCCGGCCCGCGGAGTTTTAAATCCTCGCTGGCAATATAAAATCCGTCGTTGGATTTGACAAGAATTTCCAAACGTTCTTTCACACTGTCGCTTTTCCCCGACTGAACAAAAATACAGTAGGACTGGGCATCGCCGCGACCCACACGCCCGCGGAGCTGATGGAGCTGGGCCAATCCGAAACGTTCGGCATTTTCAACCATCATGACCGTGGCATTCGGTACATTGATTCCCACTTCGATGACTGTTGTCGATACAAGTACATGAATTTCCCGGCGGTGAAACCGTTCCATGATTTCATCTTTCTGAGCGCCGGTCATTTTTCCGTGAAGATACTCCACTTTAATAGAAGGCGGCAAAATTTTTTTGATTTTTTCCGTATAATCCAGGACATTTTCCAAATCCATAAATTCGCTCTCTTCCACCATTGGGCAAATAATGTAGACCTGGTGTCCCTCGGCTACCTGATTTTCGATAAAACGATAGGCGGCCGGACGGTATCCCGGATCGACCACACAATTTTTTATCGGTTTTCGTCTGGCCGGGAGTTCATCAATGATGGAAATATCCAAATCCCCATAAAGAATGATAGCTAAAGTCCGTGGTATCGGCGTGGCGCTCATAACAAGAACATGGGGCAGGTTTCCTTTTCCGAACAGCCACTCTCTCTGATTGACGCCGAAACGATGCTGCTCATCCGTAATGACCATGCCAAGGTTGTGAAAATGCACTTTCTCCTGAATGACGGCATGGGTGCCGATCAGGATATCGATCTTATGGTTTTCAAGCGCTTCATAAACTTCCCGCTTTTCCCTGACTTTCATTGAACCCGTCAGTAGTCCACAGCGGATCCGTATGCCCGAACTTTTATAAAACTTCTCAAAGTCATGCTGAAAGCTCTCATAATGCTGCCTCGCAAGAACTTCTGTCGGAGCCATCAAACAGCCCTGATATCCGGCTTCCACAGCCGTCAGAAGAGCCAACTGGGCAATCACCGTTTTTCCGGAACCCACATCGCCCTGAAGCAGGCGATTCATGACATGCTGCCCTGTAAAATCTCCGGAAATCTCCTTCCATGCCCTCTGCTGTGCTTTGGTCAATGAATAATCCAGACTTTGGATAAATTTCTGA
>CATZYB010000223.1 GCA_958426095.1 uncultured Lachnospiraceae bacterium | reverse complement strand
AAAATAATTACATATTTTATTGGTTGTGAAATCAATGTATAATTTCCTAAAAAGAGAAGGGAAGATGGGTATAATGAAAAAGAGAGTTGCAGCTTACATACGTGTTTCGACGGATTCTTCGGATCAGGAAAATTCTTATGAAATACAGGAACGGCATTTTAATCAGCTTCTTTCAGGCAATTCCGGATGGATATCTGCCGGGATTTATTCGGATTATGGTTTGTCCGGTACAAATGGAAAGAAACGGATCGGATTCAGGCGGCTCCTTCGTCACTGCCAGGAGGGGCGCATTGATCGGGTCGTGTGTAAATCCATTTCTCGATTTGCCAGAAATACGTCTGACTTTATGTCGGCTCTGAAAATAATGAGCGATCATAACGTAACAATTTTGTTTGAGAAGGAGGCTGTGGATACGGGGGAACCGGCCAGCGCCTTTATTCTGACAACGCTGGGGGCTATTGCTCAGGAAGAAAGTCGGAGCATTTCTGAAAATATTCGATGGAGTATGGAGAAGCGTTTTCCAAGAGGGGATGTGCGTAATCAGGAGTTGTATGGTTATCATTACAATGGAAAAATCGTGACCACCGAGAGCGGTTATCAGTATAAGGATATTCGGATCGTGGAGGAGGAAGCGGCCGTTATCCGGCGGATTTTTCAATTGGTCGCCGAAGGGATATCTTATAAAAAGATTGCCCGGACATTTAATATAGAAGGAATACCTGCGCCTGTATCCTTTTATAGTGAAAGACGAAAAAATAATGCGGCCAGAGGTCAGCTGTACAGTGAAATTGAGGAAGGCTGGACAGCACGGCATATTTCGCAAATTGTGCGGAGGGAACGTTATGCAGGCAATGTATTGATTCAGAAAACCTATACATCGGATTATTTAACCCATCAGATCAGGCAGAATAAAGGCGAGGTTACCCAGTATTTTGTGGAAAATCATCATCCGGCCATCGTCAGCCGTGAGCTTTATGAAAAGGCTCAGCAGGTTGTCCGGATGAATGCCGGGTGGTATGGGCGGGACGCAGATAATCGAAGGGTCAGGGGATTTTCCGGGCGGCTTATTTGTGCTGAGTGCGGGCGTTATTATAACGTAAGAAATACCCGGTCCAATCCGATTTGGTATTGCCCATCCATAACTCTGAATAATGGCAGAGCGATCTGTCATTCTCAAAAAATATATGAAGAACAGCTTATACAAATGTTTCGCAAAGCCATTGGGGAGAGATTTCATCTGCTTGTTATACCAGGGATGGATTATGGGAAGGTGATGGATATCATAAAAGGGTATTGTGGCCCCGGTTCAGAAATGGATATTTTTTCGGACACAGCCGCCGATTTTGTGGCACAGCTGTTGACCCGGCTGGAGGATATTCAGCATCTGGATGATATAGAACGGGAGCGTTCTTTTATCAAACGTCAGATATCGGCCATCAGTATGACAAATACCAGAATGAGGGAAAATATAAAGCAGCTTAAATACCGGAAGAATTGCATGGAAACTGAAAAATATATACAGGGAAATGAGCACATTTCCGATGAAGAAATTATGGAAGTCAGAGATAAACTGGAAATTGAAAAAAAGAGACTGACAGAGGAAGAAGCTGAAGAACGAAGGCTAAAGGAACATATTCGTTATCTGGAAGGATATTGGGAAGAATTGGAGGAAAATTTTGAGAGCAGAGAAAAAGCCATTGAGTGGATGAGGCAGCTTCCAAAGGGGCCAGACGGGGTTCGGGCGTTTATGGAGGGCCTGACCGGAGAATATATAAGGGCATTTGCCCTTTCGATTAATATTCATTCACCTTTTAAATGTACGGTACACTGGTTTGACGATATCAGGACGGAGGTTGCGATGGATACCAATATTGCAGGAATGTATAACAGTCTGGAGGAACGGGCTGTTTTTTTTAACGATATAACGGAAAGCAGGGATAAATTATGGAATTTACAGTGAAAGCATCAGGATCAAATGTGTCGGTGATTCCGGCCACGAGACGAAGCAGCAAAAACATCGCACAGCTCAAAAAACAGACAAATATTCGAGTGGCCGCTTATTGCCGGGTATCCACCGGTGACGAAAGTCAGCAGACCTCCTACACAAATCAAAAAGCATTTTATACCGAACTCATTCACAGCAAAGAAGGATGGCAGTTTGCCGGAATCTATGCGGATGAGGCTATTTCAGGTACGAGCCGGGCCCATCGGGATGGATTTAATCGAATGATGGACGATGCGCGCCATGCAAGAATAGACTATATTGTGACAAAATCGATTTCCCGATTTTCCCGAAATACGGTGGATACACTGAATTGTGTGCGGGAGCTTAGGCAGCAGGATCCCCCCGTAGGTATTTACTTTGAAAAAGAAAATATCGATACACTGGACGCCACCGGCGAATTAATTCTGACTATCCTTTCCGCATTGGCCCAGGATGAGAGACGTTCAATTTCAGATAATATCCGTTGGACTTTCCAAAAAAATTTTCAGGCCGGTATTCCCCAGATCAATCTGAAGCGGATGCTGGGATACGATAAAGCACCGGATGGCACATGGCTCATTAATCCGGAACAGGCCGTGATTGTAAAATATATTTTTAAGCATTATGTCTGCGGCTGCTCCGCAAATAAAATCGCAAATCAGCTCAATCAATTAAATTACCGGACAGTCAACGGCAAAAAATGGTCCAGCAGCGCAGTACTGACAGTTCTCCGTAATGAAAAATATGTGGGGGATTTGGAAATGCAAAAGACCATTACAAAAGACTTTTTGACACACCGTTCTGTCATCAACCATGGTGAAGCGCCGAAATACTATGTTCAAAATCATCACACAGCCATTATCGACCGGATGACATGGGAAAAGGTACAGATCATGCTCTGTGCGAAAACATCCAAAGAAAATCCTTCCGGCGTCCGGGCTGTAAATAAAAAGGGTCCGAAACGTTCGCCTTTCTATAATCTGCGCTGCGGAGCCCTGCTGGGGGAAAAGGGAGAGCCGTGCGGTGAGAAGCTTTTTCGCATGACCTACACCGGAAGCGCCGGAGGCTATAGTGATGAACGTTCACTGGCGGCTACGGGAGGCGACGCTTCACGGTACTTAGAAAAATACTCTTACGCCTATCCGGTATGGCGGTGCCGAAGAAAAATTGGTGAAAAAAGCGGCGGTGTCAGTCATTTTACAAAAAACGCCGGACAGACCTGTCCATCCGGAATATTTCACGAATGTGCCATTGAGCAGAGCTTTATGGAAATGCTGTATGCATTAAAAAAGGATTATGATGCCCGCGGTCAGGACAGCAGGATCTGCCAGCTTTTT
>CATZYB010000222.1 GCA_958426095.1 uncultured Lachnospiraceae bacterium | reverse complement strand
AGAAAAGGACTGCGGAAAGCCTGGGAGGATTATTTAAAAGTCGTTTATGATGATTTGAGTGTGGAATAAGTAGAAGAAGTCGATAAAAAAATACTGGAACCAGGATATTTCTTTTTTAATGCAGTTACTATGGAAATCATTTCTATAATAGCGATGATATTATTTACCATGTTCCGTACTTTTTTAACAACTTCATTGGAAGATATTTTTCTTCCGGGAATCTTTATCAGTGCAGGATTTTTTTTGGCATTGATCGGAGTGTGTAAATACGGTTATCGAATTGTCAGTCTGTGTACACCTCAAAAAAGGATGAGAAAAGCAGCCAATGGTATTTTGGATGCATTAATACAGTCGGGTAAAATAGAAGACCCCCTGCATTGCCGTGCTGTGACAGAGGAGACGGAAGCGGCGGCTTTCGTCTATTTAAAGGGAGGCAGTACCAGAGATAAAACCCTTTTTGCAGCCAGCCTGGAGGAGTTTTGGGGAGTCATTGATAATCCGCGATATCTGCTTATTCGAAAGAAGGGCATGCGCCGTATGAATGAATCTTATGCTGTTCCTGAGGTTTTTGGAAAGAAAAAAGAGGATGCCCAGTGTTTTGCAGCCTGTATGAAAAAAGCGATAGGGCCATATGATGCCGTCTATACAAGGACGCCGGAAGGACGTCGGATATTGCTGAAAGCAAGAACCCGGTCATTTGTGAATAAGAATGATAAAATTCTGCATGGAAAGAAACAGGTAAAAGGAGAATTTGAATAGAGAAGAAAACGATAATGGTACAAAAACGTCAAATAAATATTATCTATTGAAAAAGATGGTAATGTAAGTTATACTATATTTGATAACGTTTAAGCACATTTTGAGATTAGACAGAAAAAGGATTGATGCAGATGAAATATTCAAAGGCAATCCGTGTAGCGGCAATGTCGTTGGCTTTGTCGTTAGCGTTGCCAGGACAAGCTTTCGCTGCTGTGCCGGAAGGCGCAGTCGTGAGTGGTGAAACGCCTGAGGATTATCAGGCACGAACAGGCTATCAGCTTCCGGATGGCTGGCATTACATATTGGAAAATAACAGTGTTGTTCTGTATGGCGACGGAACGCCGGTTATTGAGGCTGATTTTGTTGATGTAACCGTACCGACGGAGACAGAAAGCACTAAAGAGACGGAGAGTTCCAAGGAAACAGAAAGCACTAAGGAAACCGAAGCCTCCAGAGAAACAGATACTACAAAGGAAACAGAAGATCCTAAAGAGACGGAGAGTTCCAGGGAAACAGAAAGCTCCAAAGAGACGGAGAGTTCCAGGGAAACGGAAAGCTCCAAAGAGACGGAGAGCTCCAGGGAAACGGAGAGCTCCAAGGAAACGGAGAGCTCCAAAGAGACAGAAGATTCTAAAGAAACTAAAGAGACAAAAGAATCTGAAACTTCAAAGGAAACGAATACAGAAACAGAAAGCGGCCAGCCAGAGCATGAGAAAGATGCACAGGAATCCAAGCCGGTAGTTGGAGATTCGTTCAGCTCAGAAAGTTTTCTTTCTTCCGAACAGTTTTCAAAGGTGAAAGATCGTATTCAGTATAATGTGACTGTACCGATTGAAGGACTTCCGTCATTTATCACACAGGAGATGGTCGTCGGCGCTTTAAAATGCCAGGATGAGAGCGGTTACCCGGCTTCTGTGACGATCGCACAGATCATTCAGGAGTCCGGCTATGGTTCCTATGGTCCGGGGGGCGACGAAGGAAAGGGACTTTCTTATCTGGCCTATCAGTATTGCAACCTTTTTGGAATCAAGGGTACAGGTACTGCAGGAAGCGTGAACATGGGAACGATGGAGATGAACGCCGATGGCAAACTTTATTCAACAAGCGCCGGATTCAGAGCCTATCATACATACACGGAGGCCATTGAGGATCGCCAGAAGCTGATTAAAGAAAATTATTCCGATTTGATCAAGGATGTGAAAGATGCGAATACCTTCGCTGTACGTATCGGAAGACGTTGGGCGACCGACTCAAATTATGGGAATAGTCTTATCCGGATCATGACGACTTATGATCTGTACCGACTGGATGATTTGACGTTGATCGATTTTTCAAATATGATCGGCCGTTTTGCAAATCCATGCCCGGGTTCAACTATTTCCAGCACTTTTGGTTACCGGAGTTTTGATATGCAGTTCCATAAGGGGCTTGACCTGGCTACCGGTTCAGAAAACATTCCGACTTATGCTGCCGAAGCCGGTGTTGTAACACAGGCGGGATACAGCGAATCTGCCGGAAACTGGATTGTTATTGATCATGGAGACGGTTTGGTTACAAAATATATGCACCATGCCGAAATTTATGTTGAGGTAGGTCAGCAGGTTTCCAAGGGACAGCAGATTGGACTGAGCGGGACAACAGGATATTCCACAGGCAATCATCTTCATTTCCAGGTGGAAGAAAACGGTGTGGCCGTGGATCCGTTACTTTATCTTTTAGATGAAGGGAATGGAGAATCCATAAAGAAGCGGAATGTTTTTATGGCCGTATATAATAGTCGAATCAATCTAAGCAGTTTTCTGAAAGTATTTACGAAAAAGAAATAAGGAGCTGTCGGTGAATATCGATTTTTGACCGCTGACACTCAAGGAGGAGACAGTTTTGTAGAATTCGGGCTTTTTCATAGCCGTGAATCTTTATAGATCTGTCTCCTTTTCTTATGCTGCTGGCAGGTATGATCGATTCCGTCATAGGCTTGAGTTTATTTGGTCCGCCGATTATAATAAAGAGGTTAGCATAAGGAGGTTAAAAGAAAATTGTGATGTACAACCCTCAACTTGAAACATTTCTCCGTGTGGCGGATGCCGGAAGTTTTAAAAAGGCTGCTGAGCAATCCTATATCACGCCTACGGCAGTCATTAAACAGATCAATCTGCTGGAGGCGGATTTAGACGTGAAGCTTTTTGAGCGTACCCATCGCGGACTGACGCTGACAAAGGCTGGCATGTCATTATATAATGATGCGAAGTATGTGATCCAATACTGCAAGGATTCTGTTATCAGAGCAAAGAATGCCATGCAGGAGGGAGATAACGTCATCCGCATCGGAACTTCTCCTATGACGCCTGCCGGGGTTTTAGTGGAACTTTGGCCGAAGATCCATGAGCTTTGCCCGGAAATCAAATTTCAGCTTATTCCCTATGAAAATACACCGGAGAATGCCAGAGAGATTCTGAAGAACCTTGGACAACATATTGATGTGGTCGCGGGGATTTTTGATGACACAATGCTGAATTTGCGAAACTGTGCGGGTTTTGAAATTTCCAGGCAGCCGATCTGTTGTGCGGTTTCCATCCACCATCGTCT
>CATZYB010000221.1 GCA_958426095.1 uncultured Lachnospiraceae bacterium | reverse complement strand
GCCGATCCCCGAAATATATTGGGCGATCACCGTTGCCTCCGCCGCCCCGGCAACGCCCCTATTTAGCCCGATGACAAACCAAAGATCAAGGGCGATGTTCAGCACAGCGGAAACAGCTAAAAAGGCAAGAGGAATGACGGAATTGCCGATCGCCCGCAAAAAAGAGGCGAAATAGTTATACAGGAAAACGGCGGGAATGCCTATGAAGATCACAAACAGGTATTCGCGCATATCGCCCCAGACCTCGGCGGGTACCCGGAGGAATGTGCGAAGTCCGTCCAGGCAGGCAAACGATAAGATGTTCAGGAGCGCAGTGACGAGCGCTATAAAGGAAAAAGAGGCGCAGAGGTTTTCGCAAAGAGCCTTCTCATCCCGCTGACCAAAGCGTATGGAAAACAGCGCACCGCTCCCCATGCACAGGCCGAGGATGATGGAGGTCAGAAAGGTCATCAGCGTAAAGGACGAGCCCACCGCCGCAAGGGCGTCCCGCCCAAGGAACTGTCCTACGATCAGCGTGTCGGCGATGTTATAGCACTGCTGCAATAGATCCCCTAAAATCATGGGGATGGCAAACAGCAGCATGGACCTGGTGACAGGGCCTTGTGTTAAATCCCGGTTCATGGTACGCCTCCGTATCGTAAGCTAAAATCTGCGTTTTGCAAGCATTGTAGTGCTTTAAATCAGATCTGTCAATATGGCATTTATGCTCCAAAGAAACGGTAGTATCACCAGCGATAAAGATTATGAAAAAACCTGATTCGCGGAGGAAACAGTATGTATATAAATGGACCGGACAGATTGGATCAACAGGTCGTGCGGATGCACGGTCTCGGCAGGAATTCATCCGCCCGACCCATTTCATTTGGTCGCTGGCTTTCAGCGTTTCCGTAATGCCCTCGGCATCCGCCATTTGTTTTACTATCCGAAGAAAAAGCGCCTCTGCCTGTCGGTCAATATCCGCAAGACAGGCGCTTAATTCGCCGCCGGTCAGGTAGCTGTCTCCAACCAATTCATATTTCAGCCCTGTGCGTCCATCTGTGACAAAGCTCTCCATCCGTATAACCTCCCCTCCTGTTCCTTTCTGCAATCATTGCAGCAGGAGGAATAACGGAAATCGAATGTGCGGATAGCAAAAAAGCGCCGTCCCGGAATCACTTCCAAGACGGCGCTTTTCTGTTGTGGATCAGAGCACACACTCTATAACATCAGTGTTTTAGAATACAACGCTAAAATAGAGAAAAAACCAAGAATGAGACCTCAATAATTATTTTCGAGCTTTTCTTGTACTGTAATTGTCAAGATGTTTTCCGCAGTGTCCCACGATGAATTTGTCGGCAACATTTGGATCATATGCAAAGTGTATGCGAACAAACTTGGGATCGCTTTCTTGCGAACCATTTTTTACATGAGGCTCAATGTCTATTTCTTGCCCATTGTACTTGTCAATACGCTGACGCATAAACTTGGAGTCAGCATGAGTTTGAGCCCCTTCACCACGAGAACAATCCCACCCAGTATAATCCTTAAAGTCAGTAAACGCTGTAGCTGGATTTCTCTTTAGCAGGTTGTATAAATCTACTGCAATGTGATAAAACGCCTCCCATAGAACATCGCTTTTTGTGGTGCATTCGTCCATAGAGCGATATGCCCGCTCGGTAAACACGATTCGATCGGGATAGACTGTTTCAAAATACTTCGCAATGGCTTGAGGTGTATTCGGATACACAGCAATTCCACGAACCCCTTGTGTTGCAGTTTCCAATTCCCTATATTTCTCAGATTGTTCTTTGAGCATTTCAACCCGAACTTTGAAACTATGTATTTCAGATTTAAGCTGATTATTTTCATCCAGAAGTTTGAGAACTTTTCGCTCTGACTCCTCACGCTCCGCTGCGGCCTCATCAATTAGTTCTTCGGCTGCACGGATTTCGCCTTGACTCTGGCTCTTAATTTGTGTGATTTTGGCTTTACGATGATCGTTTTCGATTAAGAAACGACAATCATCTACTCGGAAAAGACTTTCATAAAAATGGACATCTTGTGCCAATGCTCTACGAAGAATATCGATGATTTTTTCTTCACCGTGTTCTTCAATAAAATGTGCAGCAATGAACCTATGATGTCGGGGGTCACTATCATCACTCACATCAATATGGGGACGATACACCCGTATTGCGCCTCCGGAGCAGAGATAATTGCTATTCCCAAGATAATTCATTTCTCGAGTAAAATCGAGGGAATCGGAATAATATACCAGTGCGTTTGCAGTGACATTTTCTGCTAATTTTTGCGGGTCAACAAGAAGCCGTGAACACTTATGTTCTTCATCAGAACTCTGTGGACTCAAATAGATTACCGGCACTTCTCTATCAGGATTGAACAATACTTTCTCGAAAGTGGGGAAATCGCCAGGTTTAAGTTTTATTGGATCGTAGGACAATTGATTTGGACCAATACTGCATTTAATCTTTGTATCTCTAAGTAGGGCTTTGATTACATTTGGAATAGACGCTTGCGGTACGGGTTGGCAGAACCCAATAAATCCCGCCTGATCGCTGAAAGTCACAACATATGATATTTCCGCAGAAGTGTTTGTGTCAGCCTGATAACCAATTTCAGTAATCCATTCACGAGGCGCATAACCACTTTCAACCTCTGGCTTTTCCACAATTTTGCACGCCCAGGAAATTTTAGATGGTTCGTCCTCGGCCTGATGAAAAACGGATTCGGCGTATACTCTATTTAGTGGCTCCAAATCATAAAACTTGCCGCCTTTCTTGAAGAAAGTCCACTTATGCAGGGAGGATTCAATAACAGGATGGCACCCGGGCCGATTCAGCTTTTTGGTGATCCAAGAACGAATGTCTAATATAAGTTTCCACAGAAGGTCATCGTTCTCACCGCTCGTAGCGTAAATATGAAATTTGGCCTTGAAGAAAATTGTAGCATTTAAATCTTGCATAACAGAGAGCCTTCTTTCATTATTTTAGGATTAAATTAAACCCACTTATTATGGTAAATTTTCTTAGCAAGCCAATAGCTCATAGTTCTCCATTGGATAAAGCCATGGCGATACAGCAAATGAACATTCCACAGATTACTTGATGAGGAGCTTAGTCATGTTGTTATCACAAAATAAGATGTAACAATATTACGACTATATTATACCATTTTCGTGTTCCAGACGCAAGTTTACAAATATGTACATTCAATATTATAATTAGGAAAAGCGCCGTCTCGGAATCACTTTCAAGACGGCGCTTTTCTGTTGTGGATCAGAGCGAACACTTTACGGCGAAGCCGCCGTTGAAGAAATAGGTGTTCGTCCAATACCCGTTTGGCAAATAACCCTAACTTTAATAGAATTTCAAGGGGGTGCATTTTCGGCGCAA
>CATZYB010000220.1 GCA_958426095.1 uncultured Lachnospiraceae bacterium | reverse complement strand
GGTCTGCCGCCTAAAGCGGCCGGAAGCACGTGACTTTAGTCATGTGAGGTTCACGGATAATAACATGTCTGATTTTAGTATCAACGAAATGCAGGAAATGCAGAAAGCGGGAAAAATGCGGACTGAAAAACAGAAGACCGGAATTGTATGGGATTCTCACAGGAGGACGAAAGTGAAAAACCGGAAGCTGCGTGGGAAAATCCTGTCCTTGTGATAGTCAGAGGGATCAAGTATAATGAGTCATATAAAATGTTGACGGGAGGGATTTGCATGGGAAGTTATCTGAATCCGGGAAATGAAGCATTTGCGGTTGCATTAAATTCTGAGATTTATGTTGATAAAACAGGACTGCTGACTTATACGAATAAAGTCATGAACACTCTGCAGGGATATATCTGCAACAGCCGCCCGCGGCGGTTTGGAAAATCAATTACGGCAAATATGCTCACCGCGTATTACAGCAAGGGCTGCAGTTCGAAAGAAATGTTTTCCGGGCTGGAAATCAGCAGGGCAAAGGATTTTGAAAAACATCTGAATCAGTATGATGTGCTCCACTGGGATATCCAATGGTGTATGGAACCGGCAGGCGGACCGGAGCGGATTGTTTCTTATATCTCAGAAAAAACGATTTCGGAGTTAAAAGAATATTATCCCCATATACTTCCAGAAGAAATCCGGTCACTGCCGGAGGCGCTGTCGCGGATCAACGCGGCATCCGGGACAAAATTTATTGTGATTATAGACGAATGGGATGTTCTGATTCGTGACGAGGCGGCGGATCTCAAAACACAGGAAGAATATATCAATTTTCTGCGGGCGATGTTCAAAGGGACGGAGCCGACAAAATATATTCAACTGGCATATCTGACAGGTATTTTGCCTGTAAAAAAAGAAAAGACACAGTCGGCGCTGAACAATTTCAAAGATTATTCGATGCTGTATGCCGGGCCGATTGCACCATATGTAGGTTTTACAGAAACAGAAGTTCAAAAACTATGTGAAGTATATGGTCAGAAGTTTGAAGAAGTCAAACGATGGTACGACGGTTATCAGATTGGGAAATATCATGTATACAATCCAAATGCCGTTGTGAACCTGATGCTCGAAGGCGAATTCCAGAGCTACTGGTCCGGAACCGCATCCTATGAGGCGATTGTTCCGCTGATCAATATGGATTTTGATGGCCTGAAAAGTGCCGTAATCGAAATGCTTTCAGGAGATCATGTTCCGGTTGATGTTACCTCTTTTCAGAACGATACCGTTAGCTTCGCCAATAAAGACGATGTGCTGACGTATCTGATTCACCTTGGATATCTGGCCTATGACCGGACATTTAGAACTGCTTTTATTCCGAATGAGGAAATCCGTCAGGAATTGATTCTGGCAACGAAAAGGAAAAAATGGAATGAGTTGATTGTATTTCAAAAAGAATCAGAGCAGCTTCTGAAAGATACAATTCAGATGAATGGAAACGCAGTAGCAAAAGAAATTGAAAAAATTCACAGGGAATATACTTCTTTGATTCAGTATAACAATGAATACTCACTCAGCAGTGTTCTGTCCATTGCCTATTTGAGTTCCATGCAATACTATTTCAAACCAATCCGCGAATTTCCCGCGGGTCGTGGATTTGCAGACTTTGTGTTTATTCCAAAGCCGGAGTTTCAGAATTATTACCCGGCGCTTGTGGTGGAACTGAAATGGGACAAAAGCGTCAGAGCAGCATTAGATCAGATCAGAGACAGAAAATATCCGGAGTCTGTTGCATGCTATGCAGGGGAGCTTTTGCTGGTGGGAATTAACTACAATGAAAAAACAAAAGAACATGAATGCCGGATTGAAAAGTATGAAAAATAAGGGCATATTTCAATTTCAGTTTACAGAGATAAAAGAGTATGGATAAGATAGAGATATATCATTATTTAAAAAGGCAAAATATAGCGTATGAAATTACGGAACATAAGGCAGTTTTCAATATGGAAGAAGCAGATGCTGTTGATTTGCCGTATCCAGAGTGGGGCGCTAAAAATTTATTTGTTCGCGACGATAAAAAACGTAATTATTATTTGATAACGATGAAAGGGAACAAGCGAGTAGATTTGAAAGCGTTTCGCAGGCAACGTGGTCTGCGTGCACTTTCTTTTGCAGCTGCGGAGGAATTATTTGATATTATGAAACTGATACCCGGTGCCGTTACGCCGCTTGGTATTCTAAACGATGCCGAACACAGAGTTCAAGTCTTCATGGACGTGGAATTTGTCGGAAATAAAATTGGTGTTCATCCAAATGATAATACAGCAACCGTTTGGATGCAGGCTGATGATTTAATGAAAATAATTCAGAAGCATGGAAATACTGTGGAATACGCATGTATATAATCGAAAGGTATTGCTAAAAAGTCTGAAAAAAGAAAAGTTCACAAACAAAAATGGTTCTCATTCTGCACTAAATATATTTACCGAGTATTCCATGACAGATCCCGGTGATCTGGCGGAATATTTTGGCTTCACAGAGCAGGAGATATCTGCCCTCTGTGAAAAATATGAGATGAGTTTTGAAGAAGCAAAAACGTGGTACGATGGTTATCAGTTGATTGCGCATCGGCAGACTGGAGATGAAATTTATTCCATGTATAGCCCGAAATCTGTGGTAGAAGCCATGCTGCGCCACAAATTCGGAACCTATTGGAACCAGACGGAAACGTATGAGGCCTTAAAAATTTATATTCAAATGGATATGGATGGCCTGAAAGATTCTGTGGTTCGAATGCTTGCCGGTATCAATTATAATAAAAAAACGAAGAAACATGAATGTGTTATTGAAGTAATGCAAAAATAAAAACGGAAGTCTCATGTCTGCGCAGTAAGGGTGGTGGATATGGGACTTTTTGGTAAAGATAAATAAAATTTATGGAGGAAACAGAATGATTATTGATTCTTATGATATCAACAGCGAGCCGATTGTAAAGCTGGAGAATTTTTATGGGGAGAAGCAGCATCTGGTAAAAAAATGTATGGTAATTTTTTCAAAAGTAATATATGAATACATGCTTGAAAAATTCCCATGCCGACAGATTGCAGAAGTAAGAGCATGCAATGGAAATATACCGGTTTGGACTCTGCCATATGAGGAAGAAACGATTGCTTTCTACCTGACACCAATTGGTTCCGCTCTTGCAGCAGGAACGATTGCCGAAGTCAATCATTTAACAGGAGCATCCGTCTTTATCATGTTTGGCTCGTGCGGCAGTCTGGACAAAGAAGCAACCGATGGAAAGTTTATTCTCCCAACGGAGGCATACCGGGGAGAAGGACTGTCCTATTATTTTGCAGAACCGCAGGACTACATAAAAATAAAAAACACGGACAAACTGGCGGAATTTTTCAAAGAAAGGAAATAAAAATG
>CATZYB010000219.1 GCA_958426095.1 uncultured Lachnospiraceae bacterium | reverse complement strand
AGAGAAATCCTGGCATTCTTCGTTCAGATATGTCCCCTGTATCTTACGTCCGACCATCATGGCTACCAGATCGTCAACCTCAACGTCGGCCACGTTCCGGGTTCCAACATAAGTACCGTCTTTCAATACAGTCACCCTGTCGCCAATCTGTTTGATCTCTTTCATCTTATGGCTGATATAGACAATACCCTTTCCTTCAGCCTTTAACTGACGGATAATCTTAAATAAATGCTCTGTTTCAGAAGTTGTCAGCGATGTGGTCGGCTCATCCATAATAATGATATCCGCTTTGGAAGCCAGGGCTTTTGCGATCTCGACCTGCTGCTTTTCCGAAATACTTATCTTTTCAACAAAAAGATTTGGATCTCTGTGGACGCCTACTTTTCCCAATACATCCGCCGCAACTTCCCGCATCTTGGCATAATCAACGACAGGAATAATGCCTGCTTTCTTTGTCGGCAGCTTACCTACAAACAGATTTTCAAGAATCGACAGTTCATTGATAACACTCAATTCCTGATAAATAATGCTGATTCCCAGATCATAGGAATCCTGCGGTGTAAGCTTCGAATATTCTTTTCCTTTTACAATAATTTTCCCCGACGTTGGTGTGTAAACGCCGCTGAGAATTTTCATTAGTGTGGATTTCCCTGCACCATTCTCCCCTAACAGGACATGCACCTCACCTGCATTAATCTCCAAAGAAATATTGTCAAGGGCTTTGACACCGGGAAATTCTTTGGTAATGCCTTCCATTTTGACTAATGTTTGCATAGAATCCTCCTTTTTCTTCATTTACGGGTTACTATATTTATGTCAATTCAAATAATGTCCGTTATTTACGTTGTGTTCCTGACTTCCAAATGAACCGGAACTACGTATTCTTTTTGGGTGATCGGCTCTTTTCGGATCAGCCTGAGCAGAGCTTCGGCCGCCGCAAGGGCCATCTGTTCCGTATCCTGAGTAATGGTCGTCATCGGAGGATTGCAAAATTCTGACAGGGAAACATTGTCAAATCCTACGATCTTCACCTGGCCCGGCACACTGTACCCGGCCTCAGCCAGGGCATGTATAGTTCCCAAAGCCATCATATCATTTGTTGTAAAAACACCGTCGAAACAGCATCCTCTTTCGCTTAAAAATTCAGCAACCTTTTCTTTGGCCGATTTATAATCCGGCAGGATCGTAATTTCAAAATTCCCCTCACAGGTTTTTCCATACTCGGCCAGAGCATCCAGAAATCCTCTCCGGCGCTGCTGAATCGTCGATGCCATACGAAAATCCCGAATCAATAAAGGTCTTACGCATCCCTTCTCGCACAGTTCTCTTCCGGCCAGATAACCGCCCCGATAATTGTCCGACTGGACAACGAATTCTGCATTCTTCGGCGAACGGTCAATAAATACGACCGGTACTCTCGGACTTTTTACCAGCGGGCTGATGGCTTCCATTCCGGAAACATAGATCAGTCCGTCCACATTTTTATCAAACATATCCTGAATATGCCGTTCTTCTAATTCCGGATCTTCATTTGAATCACAGATCAGAACCGAATAGTTATATTTGATAAAAAAAATATCCAGGGTTCGTACAATCTTTGCAAAGAATTCATTCGTTATATCCGGCACGATAACTCCCACACTGCGGCTGCGTCTTGTCCGAAGCCCAATGGCATTGACATTTGGCCGAAATCCGCATTCTTTGATTGTTTGGAGAACCTTCTTCTCCGTTTCCTTTGAATAACCGCCAAGCTGATTGACAACTCTGGATACCGTGGCAGTGGAAACTCCGGCCGTCCTTGCCACATCAACAATCGATACCTTTTTTCCTTCCATTCTGCCACCCCTTTCCAACATTTGCGTAAAGGTTTACGTTTGCTTTACATTCAGTATATAACCGCCCAACATCACTGTCAATGTCTTTTGAGTTTTTCTACAAAAGCGGCAATTTTTTAATACTTTTTTTGTGCAAATCTTACATAGTCTTTTTAATTCTCATTCAATTTTATCGTTTTTTTCTATAAGTAAACGTTTAATCTTTAACAATAAAAGACTGCCGTGCCATTCCGAACATTCATCCGGATATGACACGGCAGCCCTCATATAAAACACAGCTTTACGCCTGCACAATATGCAATTCTGTTATTTTGCCTGAATATATCCTTTTGCAGTCAATAACTCTGCACAGAGAATCGCGCCGCCGGCCGCGCCGCGGATAGTATTGTGAGACAGACCTACGAATTTATAATCATAGACCGTATCTTCACGAAGACGTCCTACGGAAATACCCATGCCATTTTCATAGTCCACATCCAGCGCGATCTGAGGACGATCATCCTCTTCCAAATACTGGATGAACTGCTTCGGAGCGCTTGGAAGATTTAATTCCTGAGGCAGGCCGCTGAAACTCTTTAATTTGGCAATAAGTTCTTCCTTTGTCGGTTTCTTTGCAAATTTAACAAATACTGCCGCTGTATGTCCGTTTAAAATCGGAACACGGATACACTGGGTAGTAATGACCGGACTTTCGGCCTTTACAATGACGCCATCCTTTACCTCACCCCAGAGACGCAATGGTTCCTGTTCGCTCTTTTCTTCCTCACCGCCGATATAAGGAATGATGTTGCCCACCATCTCCGGCCAGTCTTTAAATGTCTTTCCGGCGCCGGAAATCGCCTGATAAGTCGTAGCCACAACTTCTGTCGGCTCAAATTCTTTCCATGCTGTAAGTACTGGAGCATAACTTTGAATAGAGCAATTCGGTTTTACGGCAACAAAACCGCGCGTTGTACCGAGACGTTTTTTCTGATGTTCGATCACTTCAAAATGCTCCGGATTGATTTCCGGTACGACCATCGGTACATCCGGCGTCCAACGATGGGCGCTGTTATTGGACACAACCGGTGTCTCTGTCTTTGCGTAAGCATCTTCAATCGCACGAATTTCTTCTTTTGTCATATCTACAGCGCTGAAAACGAAATCGACTTCAGCCGCAACTTTTTCTACTTCATTGACATTCATGACCATTAATTTCTTAACGCCTTCCGGCATCGGTGTGGTCATTTTCCAGCGGTCCCCCACCGCTTCTTCATAAGTTTTCCCTGCGGAACGCGGGCTTGCTGCAACAGCGACAACTTCATACCATGGATGATTTTCAAGAAGAGAAATAAATCTCTGTCCGACCATTCCAGTTGCTCCAAGAATTCCCACTCTTAATTTCTGTTCCATTGTAAAATCTCCTTTACTCTGATGTCCGTCCAGTAAACACATTTGTGTGTACTCGAACTATGTTACACGATATTGTGTGAAAAAGCAAGTATTTTTTCTAATATTTTAGCGCTTTACGATAAAACTGTCCGGAACTGGTCAGATAGTAGACCGAATCGTCATCCAGACAGAAAAATGCCATTTTCCCTCCAAAGGCATAGCCGCA
>CATZYB010000218.1 GCA_958426095.1 uncultured Lachnospiraceae bacterium | reverse complement strand
GTCAGAAAAAACTGGATAATATGGATATCATCGAACTTGCCAAAGAAAAGCCAAAGCCTGAATTCAACTTTAAAACAGCCCGTGCTTCCGGCAAAATGATTTTTGAGACTGACGATCTGGTCATTGGCTATGATGAACCTTTGACCTGTCCGTTGAATATCCGAATGGAACGGGGCGACAAAATTGCTCTCACCGGAGCGAACGGTATCGGTAAAACGACGCTCTTAAAAAGTATTCTTGGGCTAATCCCGGCTTATTCGGGTAAAGTCCAGCTCGGTGATTATCAATATATCGGCTACTTCGAACAGGAAGGTGAAAAAGATAACCGTACAACTTGTATCGAAGAACTCTGGAAAGATTTTCCTTCCTATACCCAGTATGAGATACGTTCCGCCCTCGCCAAATGCGGTCTGACGACAAAGCATATCGAAAGCCAGATACGGGTATTAAGCGGCGGTGAACAGGCGAAAGTCCGTCTCTGTAAAATCATTAACAAAGAAACAAATATCCTTCTTTTGGACGAGCCGACCAATCATCTGGATGTGGACGCCAAAGACGAATTAAAACGCGCGCTGCAGGAATATAAGGGCAGTATACTTCTCATCTGCCACGAACCGGATTTTTATCAGGATGTGGTCACCCAGGTCTGGAACTGTCAGGCGTGGTCTACAAAGATCATCTGAACATAAAAAAAACAAACAGAGATATTGAGGTATTCAATATCTCTGTCCAATAATTCATCGGTTATGTAATTACAGTGTTAAAGATGGTGCGGAGTACACGCGGGCACCAAGTTCAGAATTCAGCATATATAATCCTTTGGCATCAGAGCCGAAAAGTTCCATCTTTGTAATCATATCGCTGGCATTTTTCTCTTCTTCACCCTGTTCTTTAACAAACCAGTCAAGAAGCTGCATTGTACGGAAATCTTTTACTTCATGGGCTGCTTCATAAATATTATTGATCAGTGAAGTTACATATTTTTCATGTTCAAGTCCTGCTTTCAGCGGATCGATATGACTTTCAAATACTTTGTCCGGTTTAGCAATTGCTTCCAAAGTAATCTTTTCTCCATTATTCTCTAAATACTGGAAGAAAAGCATTGCATGGTCGCGTTCTTCCTGAGCCTGGATCTTATACCAATTCTCAAAACCATCCAGACCTACAGAACCATAATAGTTTGCAAAATCCAGATAAAGATATGCGGAATAAAATTCTTTGTTTATCTGATCATTAATTAATTCTGCCACTCTTTTATCCATTTTATTATATCCTCCTGTAATTTAAATTCATTGGTTATGATTATATCGCTTAGTCATTGTTTTTGTCAATATAACAACCTTATCAGACATTTAATTTCCTGTATCTATTAAAACATGCTAAAATTTCCTGTTTTCTCGGCATAGCCAGTCCTGACGGAAGATAGCTGCTTTCACATATTTCTCTTAAACCATCTTTATTGAGAATATCCGTCAGCTCATCGACGATCTCCACCATCGTACGCTGACCATTCATGAAATATTTCCGGGCATAATTCAGCAGATAGCCCAAAGCCATTAACTGCTCACTGTCCACAAGCTGTTCCACATATCGCATATCGATGTTTTCCCGATTCAATTGGATGCTGTCTTTGCCAAGAACCTTTATTTTTGTCCGCTCATCCGGACGTTCTTTGAACCCTTTCGGTCTTCTGTCAAAGGAAGGTTCTTCGCTGTACGGCGCTTTATCCAATTTTAGCGGATATTCCGCCGCTTTAGCTTTGGCAAATGCGGTGATCTCTTCCGGGATATACTGACGCATCTGGATAATATGATCTGCTTTATGGAAATAAGCGCCAGAGCTTCCGGCTACAATAATTGAAGATATTCCGTAATTTTCATACAGTTCCCTCAATCGATCAATATAGGGCGTAATTGGTTCCAATTCTCTGCTCACTACTGACTGCATCAACTCATCCCGGATCATAAAGTTTGTGGCGCTGGTATCTTCATCAATAAGAAATACTTTACTTCCTGCTTCCATGGCCTCGATGACATTCGCCGCCTGAGACGTACTTCCGCTGGCATCCTCCGTCTGAAAATGCTTCGTATCTTTGCCGTTTGGCAGTCCGTTAATAAACATGGAAATATCCACATGTTTAATACTCCGACCATCCTCCGCCCGGATTTTCATAGCCGTATTGTCAGTAATGACATACTCTCTTCCATCACCGCTGATATGATTATAGACGCCCCGTTCCAGCGCTTCGAGCAGCGTGGACTTACCATGATAGCCTCCGCCGACGATCAGAGTCACGCCTTTAGGAATTCCCATCCCCTGAATTTTCCCGCCATAAGGCAAGTCCATCGTCACTGTCATAGATTCCGGAGCTTTAAAAGGTACGGCTTCCTTCATCGGTTTTTGAGAGATTCCGGATTCTCTGGGTAAGACAGCGCCATTGGCAATAAAGGCACATAAGTCTTTCTCTGACAGCATACGCCGAATAAACGCCTGATTATCCGCCAGTTCCGCATTTCTTTCCAGGCGTTCACTATCCAGAGATTGATAAAATAAAGATTTTTGAACACAGATTGGAATCAATTCAAAAAAAATCTTCACGGCCTCCCGGCCATTAATCGTCCGTCCGTTGGCCGGAAGTCCCACTTCCAACCGTAGCAATATATCTCCGCGGACAGAATCGATTTCACAGCCGCTCCGCTCAAGAACCTCCTGACCCGGACGGCTTACCGAAATTAAACCGCTTTTTCCAGAGCCCTTTGCTTTAAAGGCCGCCCGTTCTGCCTGACGTCCGAATTGCCTGAGCAGTTCATCCTGCAATACAATCCGCCGACATGAATTCTCATATAAGCTTTTCGGGAAACCGGAGACCTTTCCTAAGACTTCCACACTTACCTTTGACGGCGAGGCAAAAGGGTCTCCCTGGACATGGTCTATCGAAAGCACATATCCCCGAAACTGATATCTTCCCCGAATATCTTTATAAGCCGGGTATCCCCGGCGGTCAATACGTTCTAATAATGTCTTTAAATCCTCTGATGTTTTCATATAATTACGCCTTTCTTATTCTATGTTCTCGCTATATGCTGTTCCATGTACTGTTACAGATGCTCCCTGGACACGGATCTCTCAATATGAATCGCCTTACAATTCCAAATCCCACCGTTCTTCAATTACCCCTTCTCCCCACTCGGACTTGTCCTTGCTCCAAACTTTATAAAAGTCATGCTGTTCATAAACATGGCGCGCGATAACCTGGGCTGTGATCGTCAGCAAAAACACCTTTTTATATCCCTTTTGCCTGCAAAAATCCAATGCCAGTTCAATCAACCTGTTCCCATATCCTCGCTGACGCATTTCCGGCTCCAGCATAAAAAATCGTAATTGTGCTGTCATATCATCCACTTTGGCAATAGCTATACTCCCTGCCGGAACACCGTTGCATTCCAGAATATTCAGACAGTCCGTATTGGGGTTGAATTTATC
>CATZYB010000217.1 GCA_958426095.1 uncultured Lachnospiraceae bacterium | reverse complement strand
GGAGGACCCGGAGCAGACGAAAACTCTGGAAATCCCGGTAACGAAGATCAATGAAGAGTTAATCCGTGAGAATGATAAAACTTACGAGGTCATAGAGGGCAATACGGTGACGATCACTGTCCGCGCCCGTCAGTCTATTTTAAAGGATTTGACGGCGAAAGATTTTGAGGCGACAGCTGATTTTGCCGATTTATCATTTACCGGCGCTGTGCCTATTGAGGTCACGGTGCTTCGTAATGCAAATCAGGTGACTATTGAAAAAGGCGCTAATACGATGATGCGGGTGAGTATTGAAGATCTGTCCAGCGTGGATAAGATGGTGGCGACGAAGGCTGAAGGAACGGTGATCACTGGTAAGGCTTTGGGAAGTATCAGCGTAGAACCGAATATCATTCGTGTTGAAGGAGCAAAGACGACCATCGATCGGATTTCCAGCATTTATGCTGTGGTCAATGTGTCAGGAATTTCGGATGACTGCTCTTTTGTGGTGGAACCGGTACTTTATGATTCCAATGGGAATGAGATCGACAGTACGGAGATCACCTTCAGCGAGGATAGTTTGAAGGTTAATGTGACCCTGCTGGATACAAAGACAGTTCCTGTGAAATGGAATATCGATGTGAGTCCGGCCGATGGGTACGGTATCGAATCTTCAGATTATTCGCCGTCCGAAGTGGAGATTGCCGGAAGCCGGGAATTTCTGGATTCCATCGATGCGATCACTTTAGACGATTATGTGGCGGATGGTATTTCTGAAAATGTGGAAGCCGAAGAGGACCTGGAAAGTATTGTGAAAGAGATGGGGGGCGCCCTTGTTCATCCGGAGACGGATAAGACAGCGAAATTGGCCGTTAAAGTGTCAGAGTACGGCCGCCTGGGAGCAAGCGTTAATTTCGATTCCGTAGAGCTGATCGGAAAATCGAATCAATATACGTATTCCATTATCGGAGATTCGTCGATCGCATATACACTGTATGGCATGGATGTAGCCCTTGAGACGCTGGACCGTTCAAAATTAAAATTCAGTCTGGATGTGACAGGCCTTGAACCCGGAACACATACGGTGAATCTGCAGATGGATACGAGTCAGAAGGTTTCACTGGCCTCGGAAGTTCCGGTGAAAATTAAAATTGATTCCATGTAAAAAACAGTTGCCATCCTGAATAAAAAGTGGTAACATTTTATATGTTCCGATTTTTGAACGAAAGACTGGGCAATAAAACGGGGAGAGATAACATTATGGTAAGCGATAAAATTAAAATCACAAATCCTTCAGGGCTACACCTACGACCAGCCGGAATTTTTTGCAAAGAAGCGATGAGATTTAGATCACAGATTACATTTGGCGCTAAAGGAAGCACAGCCAATGCGAAAAGCGTGCTGAGCGTTCTGGGAGCTTGTGTCAAATGTGGAGATATCATCGAACTATGCTGTGACGGCGAGGATGAGGAGTTGGCTTTGGAAGCTATGCGGAAAGTCATCGAAACCGGCCTAGGCGAGTAGTTTGATCATATATATCTGAGTGCGTTTAAAGAGTATTGCTTCTGCGATACTCTTTTTTTTAGGAATGGTGTGCCCTGTATCTATTATTTATTTAGGAGGAAGAAAAATGTTAAATTATCAGAGATATAAACGAGTACCTGTATTGGATTATAAAGAACGGCAGTGGCCGGACAAGGAGATCCAGAAAGCGCCGATCTGGTGCAGCGTGGATCTGAGAGATGGTAATCAGGCCCTGATCGAGCCGATGGTCGTTGAAGAAAAACTGGAATTTTTCAATATGTTAGTAAAACTGGGATTTAAGGAAATCGAGATCGGTTTCCCGTCGGCCTCCCAGTTGGAATATGATTTTCTTCGAACACTGGTAGAGCGAAAAATGATTCCGGATGATGTGCGCGTACAGATTCTGTGCCAGTGCCGTCAGCATTTGATCGATAAGTCCTTTGAAGCCATTAAAGGCATTAAGAACGTTGTCTTTCATATTTATAATTCCACATCGACCCTTCAGAGAGATGTGGTATTCCACATGAATCGGGATGAGATCAAACAGATTGCCATTGATGGAACAAAGATGGTCAAAGAAGGCGCCAAGAATTTCGATGGAAACCTTTGGCTGGAATATTCTCCGGAAAGTTTTACGGGAACAGAAATGGATTTCGCTCTGGAAGTGTGTGAGGCTGTTAAAGAAGTATGGCAGCCGACCGTCGAGCGTCCGATCATCTTTAATCTTCCGGCTACGGTTGAAATGAACACACCGAATGTTTATGCAGATCAGATCGAATGGATGAGTACCCATTTCACAGAACGTGAAAAGATCATTTTGAGTATTCATCCGCACAATGACCGGGGCTGCGGCGTTGCTGCGACCGAACTTGCCCTGCTGGCCGGAGCAGACCGTGTGGAAGGCACGCTGTTTGGAAACGGCGAACGTACAGGTAACGTGGATATTTTAAATGTGGCCTATAACATGTTCTCACAGGGTATCAATCCGGAACTGAACATTGAAAATGTCAATGAGATCATTGAAGTGACAGAACGCTGCACGAAGATGGGCGTTCCGCCGAGACATCCATATGCAGGCAAACTGGTATTTACTGCCTTCTCAGGTTCCCACCAGGATGCGATCAGCAAAGGTATGCAGGCGCTTCATGAGAGACATTCAACGATCTGGGAAGTACCGTATCTGCCGATCGATCCGTCCGATGTTGGCCGTGAATATGAGCCGTTAGTGCGTATCAACAGCCAGTCCGGCAAGGGCGGCGTAGCCTTTGTGCTGGAACAGTATTATGGTTTCAAACTTCCAAAAGAAATGCACAAAGAACTTGCGGATAAGATTCAGGCCATGTCCGAGGCTCAGGGCGAAGTGTCGCCGGAGCAGATCATGGATACTTTCCGCAATATGTATATTAATGCCAAAGAACCGCTTCATTTCCGTAAAGCGAGAATTGAAGATATCAGCGACGATCAGGGCGAATATGATACAAAAGTTATTCTTACCTACACAGATCACGGCGAAGAAAAGATCATCGAAGGTTATGGCAATGGCCCGATCGATGCTGTTAAGCATGGTCTGTGCCAGCAGTCAGGTTTCCGTACCAAGCTGACCATGTATCATGAACATGCTCTGACGCTTGGTTCCGATTCCCAGGCCGCCAGCTATATCCAGTTGGTAAATTCAGATACCGGAGCGGCCGCTTATGGTGTGGGTATCAGTTCCAATATCAACCGTTCTTCCTTCCGGGCTATTTTCAGTGCGCTGAACCGTCTGTTCTATCCGGAAGCATAGGAAATGTTCTATGGAAAATGTGATTATTGAGACGCCTCGTCTGATCCTCCGGGAATTTGTCCCGGAAGATCTGGCGGGGCTGTATTCTTTATATGAAGAAAGTGATACAACATTTTTACAGCCGTTGTCGGAAAATCGGGAAGAGGAACTGGAAAAACTGAAAAGTTATATTCATTATATTTATGGCTTTTACGGCTTCGGGCT
>CATZYB010000216.1 GCA_958426095.1 uncultured Lachnospiraceae bacterium | reverse complement strand
AATTCATCTTTTGTTGCTAATATTTGATTTTCCTTCTGCAAAATTAAACTTTTAAGTAGTAGACTAACAAATGTACAACCAATTACTATAAACAACAATAAAGATAATCCTGACTTTATCCCCTGACCTAATAATACATTTGATATCATATTAACTCTGATAATCTGATATCTGCGTAGAACAAAAGTCAAAATCGTTCCCAAACCTAATAACAAACTTCTATATTCATGAATGTATTCTTTTAAAATTTTTGCACTCTTCTTCAAAAAATATATAAATCCCACCATTATCATACGTGAAATAAAATATATAGGTAATTGAAACAATGAAACTCCATAATAATCATATAAAACTGTTTCATTAATAAATAATGTACTCATAAATAATAAAAAGAAATCCAATAAAGATACCAGCGAATAATAAGACATTACTAAGCCCAAAATTAATAGCAGATTCTTTCTTGTTATCCAAGTCACACAAATTACAGTAAAAAACACTTCTATTCCAAACATTAAATATGAAAAAAACACTATATATCTGTTAAGTGCTAAAAACAGTCCAACTCCACAAATATTACACCCTATAATTATACTATCTCTTTTGTCTAAAATATCTTTATCAATAATTATATAATATAATAATTTATAACAGAGCCAGACTTCAAACATAGACAGAAGCGCCTGCGCCCCCTGGCGTATGAGTTCGCTCATCACGCGTTCCCCCACTGTTCGTTGATCTTCATTCGGACTTCGGCCAGCCTTCCCCGGCTTATAGTGATCCGGTCATCATTATCCATAGAAATCACATTTTTTTCAATACACGCCACATGTCGAATATTGACTACATAGCCCCGCTCAGCGAAAATAAAAGCTCCGCAATTCATCTCCGCCATCAGCTGCTCAAGACCGATCCGCTCCTTAAAGTTTCCCCGAATCGTTGTATATTCCACATATTTTGAACCTTTAACCTTTTTTATAGAGATGATATCCTGATAAAATATTTTAACGCCGCCGTTGACCGTTTCAACAATACGAAATTTTTTTCGCTTTTTCTGTATTTCCAAAATCATTTTTCGTATAACCGGAGGAACCCGTTCCTCCATCTGACTTTTTAGAATATATTGGTCGGCGTCGATCATATAACTGTCCACTGCGTAAGTTGTAAAGGACGTCAAAATGATCAAGTATATATGGGGAAATCTCTTTCGGGCGGCAAGTCCCAATTCCAGGCCGTCCATTCCATCCATTTGGATATCGGTAAAAAGAATATCATATGTATCATTTTCTTCGATTTTACTTAAAAATTCTTTAGAACTGCAGAAGGCTGCTATTTCAATATCCTCCGGCAGATTATCTATACTTTCGATACAAGCGCGGGTCTCTTCCAACACACTCTCGTCATCGTCAACAATTCCTATTTTTATCATAAGCGTTTTCACCTTTATAATTATAACATTTTTTGCATTTTTTTCATCGCTTTGGCCATGAAACGTATCGTTTTGGGCCATGAATTGCAATTTTTGGTAAATATATAAACGAACAGCCAGAAAAAAAGGAGAGCTTTTCAGCCCTCCACGGTCCATTCCCTGCGCTGCTCCAATTCTCTATTGACAACCCCGATCCAGTATATTTCTTTTTTTAACAGATGCCTGTCCCAGGGCATCATGGATTTTTTTCGGTTTTGAAGCTGGGATTTGCGGAGCAGCAAATCGGCTACCAGTTCTTCTTTTGTGGCAAGCGCCAGTGATTCTTCATTCCATTTCCGAGGCTTTGTTAAAGTTCTTCGATACATATACTCCCCCTGATCATCAATCTATGTTTTACGTCTGTGGTTTATTACAAATTTCACTTTTAAATATTTCTTTTTTAGTATATCATAGAACTATAGAAAAGGAGAAGGTTTTATGAACGATATTAGTATGTTTGATATCATCGGTCCGAATATGATCGGCCCTTCCAGTTCCCACACGGCCGGCGCTCTGAGAATCGCCCATCTGGCCGGGAAACTGGCGCCGGAGAAAATCCTTTCCGTGACTTTTACCCTTTATGGTTCTTTTGCATGGACCTATCGGGGCCATGGTACGGACCGGGCGCTGGTCGGCGGCATTCTCGGCTTTCTTCCGGATGATGAACGGATTCGGGATTCATTTCAATATGCCGATGCAGCCGGACTAAAATATGAATTTATTGAAAACACCATAGAAAAGGATATTCATCCGAATACGGTGGACATTTTATTACACTGCGAAAATAATCGGACGATCGAACTTCGCGGCGAATCTATCGGCGGGGGAAATGCCGTTATCCGGCGTTTAAATGGTATTGATATCGCTCTTTCCGGCGCATATTCCACACTCATTGTCCATCACAAGGACCAAAAAGGTGTTCTGGCTTACATCACAACCGTATGCAGCGGCATTGATTTAAATATTGCTTTTATGAAATTATATCGAAAAGCAAAGGGCGATTCGGCTTATGCCATTATTGAAGTCGATTCGGACATCAATCCTTCCATCATCAATGTTTTGGAATGCCATGATGCCATTATCAATGCGACGATCGTACCGGCGATTTAAAATGGGGAGGCACATTTAAATGAATTTTACCAATGGAAAACAATTGCTCGAAATATGTTCAGAAAAGCATATTCCGATTTCCCGTGCCATGTTTCTGAGAGAAACGGATTATCTGGAACAGGATCCGGTGGAAGTCACGTGTAAAATGGAACATGCCTATGATATTATGAAGCAGGCCATTCACCGGGCCTTAACGGAAGACCTGATCAGTACCGGGGGCATGATCGGAGGCGAAAGCAAACAGATGGACGCGCTTCGAAAAGCAGGAAAAAACATCTGCGGTCCGCTGGTCTCAAAAGCTATTGCCTATGCGGTCGGCGTTCTGGAAGTCAACGCCTCCATGGGGCTTATCGTTGCAGCGCCAACTGCCGGTTCTTCCGGCGTCATTCCCGGCGTCCTCTGTGCGGCTCAGGAAGAATATAATCTTGAAGATGCGGTAATTATTCAGGCTCTTTATACAGCCGCTGCCGTCGGCTACCTGATCACACGAAATGCAACGACAGCCGGAGCCGAAGGCGGATGTCAGGCTGAAGTCGGCTCGGCCAGCGCCATGGCCGCCGCGGCCATGACCCAGCTCATGGGCGGAACGCCCGCTCAATGTCTGGATGCAGCTTCTTTTGCTCTTATCAATATCCTGGGCTTAGTCTGCGATCCGGTGGGCGGTCTGGTGGAGATTCCATGCCAGAACCGGAACGCCATGGGCGCTTCCAATGCTTTGGTCAGCGCTGAGATTGCCCTGAGCGGCATTCAAAGTGTCGTACCGATCGATGAAGCTATTGAAGTTATGTACCGGGTCGGACGTTCCCTTCCGGTCTCTCTCAGAGAAACATCCCAGGGCGGCACTGCTACGGCGCCAAGCGCCTGTCATGCCTGTAAGATCAGGCAGTGTGAAACTTTTTCTGTAAATATGTCACCAAAGGTTCTTCTATGATAAA
>CATZYB010000215.1 GCA_958426095.1 uncultured Lachnospiraceae bacterium | reverse complement strand
TCCCTTTTCGTGGGGCAATACGACAGTTTTTCAAAAACGCCGAAAATAAACGCAAAAAAACAGGAAACCTTTTTATGATTTCCTGTCTTGGTGTGCCGTTCTATGTAGCGGCGGTTATTCAGTTTTGGGGTATGGCTGTTCATCAAAGCAGAACTGGAACAGGGCAGCGATAAGCCGCCGTTTGATGTTGTCCTCGGTGTCTTTGTTGACCTGTCCGTTTTCAAGGGAAGCAAGCCGGATTCGCTTGCTGTAATGCCGTAAAACCTCGTCAACGGCTTCCGGCTCTCCGCTGGTCGCTCGGATAATGGTTTCATATGGCACAAGTTTAGGATTCCTCATGGAAAAGCACCTCCATTTCTTTATGCAGCATTTGTAAGGCACTGTGTATGTGATGCCACGCCGTACTTCGGCAGCGTCCGTATAGTTCCCCGATTTCCTGCTGTGTGTAATGCCCAAAAAAGTAAAGGTAGATGATTTCCCTCTTTTTCTCTGGCAGAGAGGACAAAGCGGCTGCAAGATTCCCGTTTGTGAGGATAACCCTCTGACCGCACATCATAACCGGATATTGTTTGTAGGGGTCTATGAAATATGTGTCCGACGTACAGAATGGATAAAACTTTTCTTCTGTGAGGTATTCAAAAGATATTTCCCTTTGCCGCCGCTTATCCCTGTCACGCCATGCGTTGATAGCGGCATAGCGTATAACTACTCTGCAAAAGGCATTAAATGTGTATTCGATATGCTCCTTGTATTCTTCTGTACAGGTCATGGAAATTTCCCCCTTTCCTCCACAAAGGGCTGTGGATTGATTTATGATAGTAAGGGGCGGCAGCACTTTAGGCTGTCGCTCCTTAGCTGCCCAACTGCGAAAACAGGCGGGGCTGTCAACGGCGGGCGCAGCCCGTTCATCTTGCCGTTGACTGGCTCGGCTGGTTTTGCTATTTTATTTGTTGTGTAAGTCTATTTTCTTAACTTCAAAATGTTGCCAAAACGAAAGAAATTCGCTTTTACTCACTGCCCCTCCATAAGATAAAATCTGATATTGAACGTCCTGCCATGTATAGAAAATATCAGTTTCTTGATAGCCATTTCGGATATAGAATTTTTTTCGACGTGTTCTTTGCTCGCTGTTATAAGCTCTGCTGTTTTCCATTTCAATATCCGCTATAATTCGACTTTGAGGTTTCATTTTGTGAATCTGCTGTAATATCTTTGCCCCATAACCTTTATTGCGATAGGATTCTGCAACAGCCAGATATGCAATATGTGTAATATCATTGAAGCTAAGTAAACAGAAAAATCCACAAAACAGCTCATTGTCATATATGGCACAAAAAGTAGTTTCGTTTTTATTTTCAAGCAAATTAAATATCGGCAGACGTTCCTCATATGGAAAAGCACATTCATACAGTTGTTTTATTTTTTCAAAGTCCTTTGCGTTTGCCGAAACATTCCGTAATTCTATCATAAAATCCTCCGCTTAAACATATTGGTACTTTTTTCGGTTACGTATCATAAATATAGCAGAAACAAAAACAGAAAGTATTTCTGCCACTGTAATTGCCAGCCATATTCCGTCAATGCCCCAAATTAGAGGTAAAACAATAATGCTGCTGCTTCCAAACACCAATGTACGCAAAAAAGAAATCGTTGCAGAAGCGAAGCCATTGCTTAATGCGGTAAAAAATGCAGAAGCAAAAATATTAAATCCGCATATCAGAAACGAGATGGAATATAGCTTTAACCCGTGCCGGGTTAGTTCAAAAAGCTGCATATCATATCCGACAAACAGACGTATCAGCGGACTTGAAGCAACGATTGCAAAAATCGTCATTACAACACCAGTAATAAAATGAAACACCATACTTTTACGGAACACGTTTTTAAGTTCCATTCCGTTTCCTGCACCGTAATTGTAGCTGATAATCGGGGCACTGCCGGAAGCATATCCAAGAAAGACTGCGGCAAATATAAATGCGATATATGCAATGACACCGTAGGCAGCCACACCGTCCTCGCCCGCAAAGCGTATAAGCTGATAATTATACAGCATTGTAACAACAGAAGCAGCAATATTGCTCAACAATTCCGAAGAACCGTTTGTACAGGTTTTCAATAGCACCCGCCCATAAAAAGCCGTTTTTGATAACCGTAAAAGGCTGTCGTTCTTTTTTGCGAAATACAAAACGGGCAATGCGCCTCCGATTACTTGACCGATTGCCGTAGCGACAGCCGCACCCGCCAGCCCCCATTGAATGACAATTACAAAGAGCGCGTCAAGAATGATATTGACAATTCCCGAAAATACGGTAATCCCTAATCCCAGCTTTGATTTTTCAGCCACAACAAAAAATAGTTGAAAGACATATTGCAGCATAAAAAAGGGAAGGCTTCCAAGCAATATTCGTCCATACACAACACATTCCTCTATCATTGTTCCTTTTGCCCCAAGAATGATTGCAATTTGTCGAATAAATAACTGACCGATAATGGAGAAAATGAAACCGCATAAAAATGTTGCAATGACAAGCATTGAAAAATATTGGTTTGCTAAATCATGCTTCTTTTCGCCCAGTGTTTTCCCGATAATCGCCGAACCACCGCTTCCAATCATAAATCCTAAAGCTCCAAGAATCATAAGTAGTGGAAAGATTAAATTGAGTGCAGCAAAAGATGTTTTTCCTACAAAATTAGAAACAAACAATCCGTCTACAATGCTATATACAGATGTGAAAATCATTGTGACAATCGCAGGAAACACAAAATGTAACAGTTTCCTATAAGTGAAGTGTTCTGATAATTGAATCCTCATAAACGCTACCTTTCTATTCTAAAATCCAGCCTGTCAAAAGCTGTACCCAGTTTTTGACAGAAATTTTCCAATTCGCCGGACAATATATCTGCATTTTCTAACTGACTATATGCTTCTTCTTCCGCTTGATAGAAAGAATCTAATACCTGTCTGGCATATTTTTTCCCAGCTTCAGTTAGGTAGATGTGCATTTCTCTACGTTGTCCCGAAATTGTTTCCATTCTTACATAGCCATTACTTTCAAGCTCCTTTACAATGGTGTTCAGTGTTGTTTTGGGAATCAGCCATTCTTCATAGATTTGTTTTTGAGAATGAGGTTTCCCGTCATCAAGGGCATATAGTACCCACACTGTGTTACCCTTTACACCTGCTTTCCGCTGCACTCTCTCGTAAAGTTCATCAATTTTATTGATAGAAATCATAATACGGCGAATTGCTTCACGCTCATTTGTCATAATATACCTCCTTAAAATTCCGTTTCGGATTATAATTATAATTCCGTTTCGGATTTTTGTCAAGAGGGATATATGTGAATAACTAATATTGGTTATTTATCTGATATACGTTAATGCTGTTGATTTCAGAATAGTGTGGTGCTGGCGGTCTATCTCTTGTTTTCGGTTGCTTGCTTCTTTACCGTACATGAGCATTGGCGCCGGGGTTGTCGTTGCCGTAGCCTTCCATGAGGTTGACAACACCCCAC
>CATZYB010000214.1 GCA_958426095.1 uncultured Lachnospiraceae bacterium | reverse complement strand
TGTGATCGTTCCTGAGGAACTGGCCGGCCGTGTTGGCGTATCTGAAACAACATTAGAGATAAAATCACCCCGAACATATCCCGAAGCTGCTCCGGACACCTTGTACCATGTATAACCATCCGAGCCCTGCACTGTTTCCAGTATGTTGAGCGTCTGTCCCTGAGTTACCGTCCCCACACGAGAATAACCTGTACCGGCACCGGAACGGACATTCAGTGCATCTGCGTTGACAGTCCCCGTTGTGGCCGCATGGGCTTCCAGCGGACCGATTCCCGCCCCGCAGGAAAGAACCATCGAGGTCACCAACGCATAGACAAGGCTCTTGTTAAAGCCCTTGAACTTTTTCATAATGTCCTCCCTGTTGATTTATTACAATTCTATTACATATTTACTACAATTATGGCATAAATAATGTAAATAATCAACTGTTTTTCTCATTTTTTATTAAAAACTGTGTCTAAAGGGTGAAAAAACGGCATTCACTCCGTTTCGAAGCGAACGCCGTTTTGGTTTTTATTCAACTTTTAATCAAGCTTTTCCAACAGAACCAAATAATTCCATTTTCTCAAGAACTGTCGCACGGATAGCATCTGCGCCTGGCTTTAACAGTTTACGAGGGTCATAGCCTTTACCCTGCAAATCTTTTCCTTCTTCAATATATTTACGGGTGGCGTCTGCAAATGCAAGCTGACATTCCGTATTTACATTGATCTTTGCAACGCCTAAGGAAATTGCTTTTTTGATCATATCATCAGGAATCCCTGTGCCGCCGTGAAGTACGAGAGGCATGTCGCCTGTCAACTGCTGAACAGCATCCAGTGTTTCAAAGCTCAATCCCTGCCAGTTGGCCGGATATTTGCCATGAATGTTACCGATACCAGCAGCCAGCATGTCTACACCTAAATCAGCGATCATCTTACATTCCTTCGGATCTGCACATTCACCGGCACCGATCACTCCGTCTTCTTCACCGCCGATGGAACCAACTTCCGCTTCCAGAGACATTCCTTTTTCACGGCAGATCTTTACGAGTTCTTTTGTTTTTTCAACATTTTCTTCGATTGGATATTTGGAACCGTCAAACATGATGGAAGAAAATCCAGCTTCCACGCATTTTAAGCATCCTTCGTAGGTTCCATGATCCAAATGAATGGCTACAGGAACTGTAATACCAAGTTCATCGATCATTGCACCGGCCATAGCAGCCACTGTCTTAAATCCTGTCATATACTTGCCGGCCCCCTCGGAAACGCCAAGGATCACCGGAGATTTTGCTTCTTCTGCCGCAAGCAGGATTTCTTTTGTCCACTCCAGGTTATTAATATTAAACTGGCCTACGGCATAATGACCGGCTACGGCCTTTTTTAACATTTCTTCTGCAGATACAAACATTTTTAAACCCTCCATAATTTTCTTTGTTCGTTAGTAGTTACTTAAAATTTTACTCTCAAATGAGGAAAAAATCAATTAAATACCGGAAAATCAATGTTCTTTCGCACGAACATTAATCTCAATAGTACAGTCAGAGATAAATCCCTCATTGATTTCCAAGGCATATTCAGTCTGGGCATGAATATTCTTTTCTGTTTCCTCCAGCTCCACGCTGAATGTATTAAAACAGACTTCCATCATTCCGTAAGGCGTCCGGTATATAACCATATTTTTTGTATTCGGTTCAAATACCATATGGGCGCTGTGGGAACCATGCTTGATCAAATCAATCCGGTTCGGGGTCATCTTGAGGGTATTGCTCATCTGTTCGCCGGTTTCCGGTATCATTTCATCATACAGGATATAATGTTTCCCATTTTTAAAATAATAATTCCCGGTCGTGATCATCTCCGTAGCGCCATCCTCACCATATTCATGCTGAACACCCTTAATTGATACGATTACTTTATCTGTCATTATGTATACCCATCCTTTATTGATCCTGATTAATAATTTTCGATCGGCACGAGACGTGTCGGCACCAGATCTACCGGAAGAATGGAATTGGCAAAATTGGTAAACCGTTCCGCACCATCACTGACAAAAAAGTGATATGACGGTTCTCCGCTTTCCCGATATATACCTTCCTCTTTCAATAACTCCCGCAGACCACAGGCCGTTTCATAGGCCGGATTCACTAAAGTAACGCCATCACCCACCAGTCGGCCGATCGCTTTTCTGAGCAGTGGATAATGGGTACAGCCAAGGACAAGCGTATCCACATCGGAAGCCTGCAGAGACTTTAAATACCGTCTTGCCACTTCATCCGTCACCGGATCGTCCGTCCATCCTTCCTCCACCAGCGACACAAGCAGCGGACAGGCTTTCTGAACAACCTGTATCTCCGGATCGTATTCATGAATAACTTTCGGATAAATGCCGCTGCCTACAGTACCTTCTGTCGCTATGATCCCTATACGCTTGTTTCTCGTGGCATTCACTGCGGTCACGGCTCCCGGCCGTACCACACCGATAATCGGTATATCCAGTTTTTCCTTCAAAACATCCAGCGCGTAAGAAGTCGCCGTATTGCAGGCCACCACAATAGCCTTCACCTGTTTTGTCTTCAGGAAATGCACGATCTGTTCCGAATAATTAATGATCGTGTCTCTGGACTTCGTTCCGTAGGGCACCCGGGCTGTATCTCCAAAATAAACAATATTTTCCGAAGGAAGCTGACGGATGATCTCCCGTACAACAGTCAGACCGCCGACACCCGAATCAAAAACACCAATCGGTGCATCTATCTGCATCTTCCGGACCTCCTATCTCGCATAACGCTCAAACGCCAGCCGGATCATCTCATCGACCATTTTACCGTTGTCAAGTCCCTTTTCATTCCAGAGCATCGGATACATACTGATCGAAGTAAATCCAGGCATTGTGTTAATTTCATTAAAAACCACTTCATTTGTATCCTTTTCCATAAAGAAATCCACACGGGCACAGCCAAATCCGTCCAATGCCTTAAATATTTTCACAGCATCGGCACGGACTTCTTCCAGTTTTCCCTCTGGAAATACAGGATGTAAATCCGTTCTGGATTCCTGATTATTATATTTGGCATCAAAGGTGTAAAAATCTTCTGCCGACAACACTTCGCCCACATCCGAGGCTTCCGGCGCATAACCGCCAAGTACCGCACACTCAATTTCCCGTCCTTCGATGGCTTCCTCTACAAGAATGTGAATATCGTGTTTAATTGCTTCATTTAACGCCGCAATCAGCTCTTCCCTGTTGGAAGCCTTGTTGACTCCCACAGAAGACCCGGCTTTCGATGGTTTCACAAAAACCGGGTAAGGCAGCGCCGCCTCTACCTTTGCTGTACATCCGTCGATATTTTTCATCTCGATATGATCGATCGGCACATATTTTGCCTGACGGATATTCAGATCGTCCACAACGATCTTCGTGTACCATTTATCCATAGAAACGCTGGAGGCCAGAACACCGCAGCCGACATAAGGAATTTTAGCCAGTTCAAACAGACCCTGAATCGTTCCATCCTCGCCGTACATGCCGTGAAGCACCGGAAAA
>CATZYB010000213.1 GCA_958426095.1 uncultured Lachnospiraceae bacterium | reverse complement strand
ATATGATCTTCTATAGTGCAAAAGGGAAAATATTACCCCGGTCTTGCGAATTGTCAGCAGATATGCTACAATAAGACAAAGAGAACAACCGCCCACAAAAGTGGTTGACCTCGTAGTGGATTAGAAAATCCGCCCTTTAACTGGTCAGAGTTTTAAGGGCGGATTTTTCTATGTATAGCTACTTACAAAACGTAAAGACGAATGTAAGCAATGCCAAAAGGAAGAGACCAAAGGTCATCATATCCTTAAAATCAAATTGATTTTTCATAGGCATCACCCCATCCTATGTAGAATGAGGCTGTACCACCCTGTACTGCGGTTGCTCTGTATTCAATTCTATCATATCTAAAGCATTTATCATCCACATTCCATCGACAAATTTTGCACTACAAATAGAAAGAATTTATTTTCTTTTGGATTTTTACAAAGAATGTTGCACGGAGTTGTTGGATATGCTACAATAAAACAAAGAGAACAACCGCCCACAAAAGTGGTTGACCTCGTAAATAAGTTGGTAAGAATACCATCCTCGCTACTCGGTCAAAAGTTTAGAGGGTGGTTTTCTTATGCTCTAAAACTTTAGTGACAAATCATATAAATGAATGTCAGTAATGCTAAAAGGAACATGCCAAAGGCCAGGTTCCGATAAACTTCAGTGTTGCGTAAAAAATCCCGGGATATGTCCCGTAGAAAGCGTTTCAAGCTTTCCGAGGGACCATATCCCGGGTATATTTTACTCGTGGCGCAGCGCATCGATTGGATTCAGGTTAGCCGCTTTAATAGAAGGCAGCAGACCGAAAAGAATACCAATAGCCATAGAGAAGATCACAGAGAATATAATGGCCGGTACGCTGATAGCGGACGGAGTTTGTGAAACTCTGGAAATCACCTGAGCCATGACGATGCCAGCCACAACGCCGATGATACCGCCAAGGCTTGTCAGTACGGCGGCTTCGGTCAAAAACTGGGCAAGAATACGGCGTTTTCTGGCGCCAATGGCTTTTTTTAAGCCAATCTCCCGGGTACGTTCGGTAACAGAAACGAGCATGATGTTCATGACGCCGATACCGCCGACAAGAAGGGAAATGCTGGCAATCCAGATTAACTGCTGGTTGGTTGCGGCGCTCAGCTCCTGGAGGTTTTTCGCCTGTTCCAAAAGGTCGGAGGCCTTGTATTTGATATCTGAGGAAGTGACGTAACCGTTCAGCAAGTCGGCACACTTACGTCCGGCGCTGCTCATTTCATCGGTACTGGAAGCACGGATGATAAGGTTTTGCGGTTCATCGTAATTATAAACGATAGGCCAGGAAGCATCAGGGATAAAGATTATACCGCCGTCACTGCTGGAAGCCATATAGTTATAATAGTCTTCTATAGAATTGATCACCGGTTTAAAGGTATTCGATTTTTCGCAAATACCGATCACGGTAAAGGGTTCTCCCTGGATTTCGATGGTCTGATCGATCGGCTCGTTGCCGCCAAAGAGGGAATTATAGGCCGCCGAATCCAAAATAGCGACTTTTCGGAAGTTTTTATAGTCGTCATCCACAAAGCCGCGGCCCTTTTGCATCTGGTATCCACAGGTGGAAAAATATTGGTTGTCAATACCGTAGATTTTTCCGCCGTTTAAGGAAGTGTTGTGATAATAAATGCCCTCGGCATAATTTCTGTTCAGGAAAAGGGAGGCATTTTCCACCCCGTCAACTTCTAGAATGCTTTCGCGGATTTCATCGGTAATGATGGGAACTCCCTGGGGAAGGCCGTTGTAAGCCGCCTCATATTCCCAGTCATTCTGATAGAGCTTTATTTCCACCGTATTATTTCCGGCTCCGACCAGATTCTGTTTGATCTGCTCGTTTGTTCCTTTGATGGTAGAAACGATGGAGATAATGGCTGCGATACCGATAATAATACCAAGCATGGTAAGGAAGGACCTCATCTTGTGAGACCAGATTCCCTGGATGGAAAGTCTTATATTTTCAAGCATGCTGGAATCCTCCTTTAGTAATAGGAAGGAGATTCGACTTCTTCGGTTTTAACTCCTTCTTTCACATTTTTCCCATATGGAAACGCAATTAAATCTTCGGTGGTGAGGCCGCTTTTGATTTCCTGATAGTAACCATACATCGTAGCTCCGGCTTCGATCGTCTGCCGTTTCAGCCGTCCTTTTTCATCGGCGATGAAAACAAAATATTCTCCGCTGTCTTCACGGACGTAAGCTTTTGGAATATACAGCTTGGAATCCATGCTGCTCCCGTCGGAAGTTATATTGATGCTGACAGATTGGTTGTTTTTAAAACCGGTGGTTTCGCTTAAAAAAGCGGTAAACGGATAATTGGATGTATTCGGGTTGGTGTCGTAGGAAGAAGCGTTATCCGAGACCGGGTAGTCGGAGATCGAAGTGATTTCGGCTTCAGCCGTCATACCCGTTTCCATATTGGTGACTGAAATATGCTGTCCAACAGAGATTTCTTCCCGCTTTAATTCATTTATTGTCCCTTTCAAGTAAAATCCATCCTGGCTGGTAACGGAAATAAACGGGGTGTTCGCATCAATGGCTGCGGCCGGGTCTCCCACAGATTTGATCTGACCGTTTACCGTACTCAAAATGGTTCCGCTGGCAATATCTTTACGCATTTTTTCGTATTTAAGAACCGCTTCTTTTCTGTCGATATTCAGGGTCGTCAATTGATTTTTCTTTTCTGTTAATTGACGGTCTCTTTCTTCGGCGGTAATTCCATCATATGGATTTGTTTCATTTTCACCGACGGAAGTCATGTCGGAAATCTGAGTATTGTAGTTATACATAAACTCTTCCAGAGTCATTTCATAAAAATCTTCCGGAATATCAAAATTATAGCCGTCCAGATAAATGCGTTTTCCGATCGATGGAATCTGTAAGAATACGACCAGAGGTTCACCAATCTTACGGCCTGTGTTCGTATCCAGGCCTTTGATCCGATAGAGGAAATCCGGTGTGATAATGGTTTCCGGCGCGCATTTTACGGTATAGATATTCTGGGTGTCGTCTTTTAAAAATAAAACGGTCTGAAGGTCCAGCCGGTAAACGATGGCGTCCGGGTCTGCATTTCCGGTTCCGGGTGAAGACAGGAGTTGATGGCCGTCAGCTTTCATAGAGACTTCCAGGCCTTCATCACCGCCGGCGGGATCCGGGACGCTGCGGCCGATGGCGGCTGTTTCAAGAAAATGGATATCGCGGTCTGCAGCCTGAATCTGGAGATCGATGTTGTCAATGGCGAGAGCCTGCATTTCTAAATCCAGGGTTGCCAGTGTGGTGTCTATGGTCATTAAAGGTGTTCCAACGGAAACCGTATCGCCCTCGCTGACAAGGATTTCCTGAATGACCTGATTTTCTGTGAGGTAGACATCCTGGGTCAGGTCCGTGGTCACCGTGCCGTAGGAGGAATTATCTTCCCATAATGGAACGGAAATGGCGGAAACCGGACTGACTTCCACACGGGTATTGGCATTTTTATAAATACGGTAGCCGCCGATGCTGACGCAGACGACAGCGACGGCAGCGGCCAGACTAATTGTTATGAT
>CATZYB010000212.1 GCA_958426095.1 uncultured Lachnospiraceae bacterium | reverse complement strand
TTAGAGTTAAATGAATTAGTAAAAGCATGTGAAGAAGAATTTGGTGTATCCGCAGCAGCAGGCGTTGTTGTAGCAGCAGCAGGCGCTGGTGAAGCAGCAGCTGAAGAAAAGACAGAATTTGATGTTGAATTAACAGAAGTTGGTCCTAACAAAGTTAAAGTCATCAAAGTTGTTCGTGAGATCACAGGTCTTGGCTTAAAAGAAGCTAAAGAAGCTGTTGACAACGCTCCAAAGGTTGTTAAAGAAGGCGCAAGCAAAGAAGAAGCTGAAGATATCAAAGCTAAATTCGAAGCAGAAGGCGCTAAAGTTACTATTAAATAATTTGGTGCATCCATTATCAGTAAGAAGGAGTTGTCACACCTTGGTGTGACAGCTCCTTTTTGTGTTGTAATTGAATAACGACAAATCATACGGATAAAGTAAGCCGTCCATTTTCTGATAAGGAATCTGGGCGGTATTTTTGTTGAACACCTGATGTGTTCAAAGATATAATTTTTAATAAAAGGCCGGCCAAATGAAATACTGGATAATAGATAAAAGAAGAAAGGGGAAGCGTCATGAAACATTTATTAAAAGAGTCCATGATTGAAAAGTTTAAAAGGCGGTTGGAACAAGATGAAAAAGCGAAAGTGACAATGGAAAAATATGTCCGCGATGTCAAAGCTTTTTACGCTTATGTGGGGACGGATAAAAATATTGATAAAGCGACAGTGATTGCCTATAAAGATTATCTGACCGCAAATTATGCGGCGTCCAGTGTAAATTCTATGTTGGCCGCCGTCAATGTGTTTTTTCGGGAAATGGATTGGCATGATTGTGTTGTAAAATCATTAAAAATTCAAAAGGAAGCCTTTCGGGCGAAGGAAAGGGATTTGACGAAGGAAGAATATTATCGTCTGCTGAATGCGGCGGAGAGGAAAGGAAATATGAGATTGTCATTGATCATGCAGACAATCTGTTCAACGGGAATCCGAATCAGCGAGCTTAAGTTTATTACCGTTCAGGCGGTCAATGCGGGCTGCGCCCGGGTGTATTCGAAAGGAAAACAGCGAACTGTCCTGCTTCCGGAAATGCTATGTAAAAAACTAAAATGTTACGGGCGGGAAAAAGCGATCCGGTGTGGAAGCATTTTTGTTACGAGAAGCGGAAAGCCGATGGACCGGAGCAATATCTGGCATGAAATGAAGGACCTGTGTCAGGAAGCCGGTGTCTTAGGAAAAAAGATATTTCCTCATAATCTGCGGCATCTTTTTGCATTAACTTATTATAAAGCAAAGAAGGATATCACTCATCTGGCAGATATGCTTGGACATTCAAATATTAATACAACACGGATTTATACTCTGGTCAGCGGTGAGGAGCAGGCGAAACAGATTGAATTTCTTGGGCTGGTTCTCCGACAGCGTGGGGGAGTTGGAATGGATTAAAGCAAAAAACCACATAATATTCGTTATGTGGTAAATAGAATTTCTTTTACATATATGTCTTTTGATAACAGATACTATTATATCAGAATAAATTTTAAGTTTCAATAATGTATCTCACGAAAAACAGACCGAATTAAAAAAATTTTTTATTTCGGCCTTCTATTAGCACGTCTAATTTTCTTTTTTTCCATTTATTTACTTCTTTTGAGATTTCTAACTACATAACGAATATTATGTGGTCTTTAGCGATTTCACACATATTGTGCCTAAAAAATAATTCAGTAGGGAAAGGGCCTGGGATAATGTTATTGAAAGATCATTTCCTGAAAAATTAAGAAAGGAAAATGCAAAATGCGGAGAAAAGTAAGAAAATCTCTGACGCTGTTTATGGCCTTGGCCATGTTTGTGTCATTAATCTGCGGCAGGGAAATGTCGGCGTTTGCAGAGGATGTTGACACAAAGGAACAGACCTTATTTGAGACTGAAGGATCAGTCACGGAAGCGACAGATTTTCCGGAAGAAACCTTGGGCGACCAGACGGATAGCGCTGCGGAAACAGATAAATTTATACCGCAGGAAACAGAGTCGTTTGAGGAAGCTTCCGGGGAAAATGCAGAGCCAGGCTCAGATGCAGAGTATCCGGAAGAAGAGGAATTGTCGTCCGAGGAATTGGTTGAGTATCAGCCGGAAAATCAGCCGTATGGTTTCATTGTAAAGGCACAGGCGGCAAAGGATGTATTGCCTGAGGGAGCCTTTATGACAGCCGAGGAATTGTCGGAAGGGACAGACGCCTATGATCAGGCCGAAGAAGCATTGAAGACAAATAATGTGGAATTCGATGGTTTTAAAGCGCTGGATATCAGTTTTTTTGATGTGGCGGGGAATAAAATTGAACCAGCCGAAGGAACCGTCCAGGTAAGCCTGGAGCTGGATATGTCGTTATTCCCGGGAGAAGTCGATACGGATACGGTGGCCGTGCAGCATCTGGATGAATCTACGGGAGAAATTCAAGTTCAGACTGTAGCAGACAGGTCGGATGAAACGGGTGGAACAGTTACTGTTGATGGCGATGTGGTAAAAGCTGATTTTGCTGTAGAAAGTTTTTCAAGTTTTACTATTACATGGCAAGGTTTTTTGGACAGTCGTGCTGTGATCGTAAAATATGTTGATCAGAATGGAACGGAAATTAATTATACTCAGGTTTCGGATGTAACAGTAAACATGGGGGAAACGGTGAATCTTGAGGATTATGCCTATGATATTGATGGATACACTTATCAGGAAGCAAGATTAGAAAGTGTTAATGGAAAAAGACTAACGCAGATTCAGGCATCCTGGTCTGGAGGCAGCGGATATCGCTTTAGATATAGTGATGATGGAAATATATGGACAAATCTCGGCAATAATTCAGAAATATTGCTTATTTATAGTGGTTCTACGCCGATCGATCCGCCGGTCGTACCGGAACAGCAGTTGTCTCATGACAAATATGTAACTCTAAAAGACGATGGCACTTATGATTTGACCTTAACAGTCTCGGGCGCTGTTGGAAGTGAAACACATAAGCAGATGCTGGATGTCATTTATGTTCTTGATAAGTCAGGCAGCATGGATAAGAATATGGCAAACAATTCCGGAAGCCGCGGTGAGCGGCGTGATGCGGCCGGAAATGCTATAACAAGTCTGACAGAAAAACTGGCAAATAACAAAGATCTGGATGTGAGATTTTCGCTGGTAACATTCAGCAGTGACGCGTTGGTAACGCAAGGATGGACTTCGTCGAAAACGGATATTAAGAATAGCGCATATCCGCGTTCTAATGGAGGCACAAATTATCAGGCCGGAATACGATATGCCAAAAACCTGCTTGAGAGTAAGCGTCAGGGAGCTGTAACAGCGGTTATTTTTGTTTCTGATGGCAATCCTACGGCCTGGTATGGTTATGGCGGTAGCGTTGAAGGAGGTTCAGAGACTACAAATAATATAAATACTGCACTTTCGGCGGCCAAGACAGAAGTCGGCAATCTGGGAACAAATTATTTCTTCACCGTGGGCGTTGGACCGTCCAATAATTATGCAAGACTCAGAGAATTAAATGGGTCTGCCCAAAATGTGAATAAGACTGGATTTTATGAAGGT
>CATZYB010000211.1 GCA_958426095.1 uncultured Lachnospiraceae bacterium | reverse complement strand
TGAAAAAAATTGTGTAAAATAACTAAAATAGGCAAACATATTTTGTGAAAATAATTAGCATACTAACTATTTGCATAGTAAATAAATTGTGATATAATTTCGGTATACAAAAAATCGCCTGTCTCTTACGTAAGAGACAGACAATTCTTCGCGATGTTATTTATTTGATTTAAAAGCGCTTAAATCGATCATTCGATGGACGAGTGAGCCGTACTTTTCGGCAAAACGCTGGATACCTTCGGCATCGTAGGCGAAACAGTAAGGATGCGTTTTGAGATCATCAAGAAAGTCACTGATTTCTTTGATCAACTGATCCGAAAGTACCGAATAGAAATGCGGTCCGATGTCTGTATGATATCGTTCAGGATTTTTCAGGAAAAGTTTTTTCCTGTTATTAAATACCGAGGTGTGCAGCAGATGCTGGACATTTGGCAGATATTCGTCGTCGATGACATAAAAATGGATGTTCGGGTTTTTCTTTGTGATATCCAGAACCTTCTGGATATGAAGTTTCCTCTCTTCCGGCGTCATATTGTAGACAACATCGGCGAATATGATTTCTCCGTCTTCCATATATTTCATCAAGGATGATTTCAGGACGAAGAAGTCCATGGAGTTCTTTTCGAATATTTCTTCCCAGGTGATCTGGAGCTGAGCTACCAGATGGGCCATGAATTCGTCATTATCCCGTTCTCTGGCAGTTCGGGTGATGGATTCCCAACATTCCACAGGCAGCAGATATTCAAAGCCGAGGGCGAGGAATATTTGGAAATTATCTCTTGAATAGAAATCTGTCCGATACCCATGTTGATAGAATTCTTCCGATTCGGTAGCATGCATCAGCAGATTGGTCGTCCGGAAGGATGGCAGTGTACGGATATAAATCTGATTTACTTTTTCAGGATCAGTGATCACCGTGGCGGTGAGTATACGGTTGTATTGATCAACGGCGCACAAAATAGCCATATGGTCTTTGACGATGATCGTATTCAGATTGTTCATCAGAGAATCATCGTAAAAATCAAAGGCTAGATAACTGTGCGAATTTATGAAATAATAAAGTTGTTTTAAATAATTTGCGCTATCTGAAAATAGTTTATGGCTGTTCAGTGCGATCTTGACATTGATTTCATAGGACGGCGTTGGAAAGATCGGCTGATCTATATTATTTATATTAATAAATCGACAGACGTCCAGTGTACATAAAACTTCCAGAGGTTCATTGTAAGACAGCATAGTTGCTGGAAGTTCGTGATTAAAAAATTCGTAAATGTCATTGGCCAGAGTAAGGACTTTGGTTTTATAGGCTTCACTGTTGTTTAATTCGTTGGCAGCTTCTCGGCTGGATTCTTTATAGTTTTCCTTTAACAGGCCGTAAATGATCGAATTCAGATTTTCAGGCGTAGCTTCCACGGAAAAAGTTTTTGAGAAAGCGGACAGGTCCTCGTGCTTTAAAATCTCATGGGAAAAATGATTCGCCAGAGTACGATTAATATTCGGGGCCATTTTGGAAGCGGGAAGTTTTGCTTTATTGCACCATTTGCTTATGTAGGATACATCATAGCCGACTTCTTCGGCCACAGTGGATAATTTTGAACCGGAAAAGTTGATTAAGTTTTTGAGTAAAGTACCGTACGCACTCATTGTATTGCACCCCCGTATTTTTTGATAGCTTGAGTTTATAGTATGATAATTAAAAGTTATCTTATAATAACCTGAATTTATAAAATGGTATATTTATAGTATGGAGGTTTGTTAGTTGATTGTCAAGTATAAATTGAATCAAATTGAATTCAAGTTGAGAAAATTGAGTAAAAGAAGGTCAGATTGATTTCATTGCAATACTAGTGCGAAAAATATACAATAAACTCATAAAAGCCCAAAATAAATTATGAAAATTATACAAGAAAGGTTTTAAGGAGGTCACTATGGGAAAGGTTAAAGTATTAACAGCCAGAGAAGCAGTAGACTTGATTAAAGACAATGACACAGTTACAATGAGTGGATTCGTTGCAAACGGCATTGCAGAAGCATTACATACAGCAGCGGAAGAGAGATTTCTGGAGACAGGACATCCAAAGGATCTGACCCTTTTCTGGGTAGCAGGTACCGGTAATAAGGATGGCAGCTTTGCAGATCACTATGCGCATGAAGGTATGGTAAAAACTGTTATCGGCGGACATTTTAATTTCTGCCCTCAGATCGTTCAGATGCTTTCTGAGAACAAAATAGCAGGATATAACATCCCTCAGGGAGCTATCTCTTCTATGTTAAGAGACAGTGCCGGACATAAGGTTGGTACATTTACACATGTTGGCCTTGGAACATTCGCTGATCCGCGTAACGGCGGCGGTCGTTTGAACGATGTAACGACAGAAGATATCGTTAAAGTTCTTGAGATCGAAGGCGAAGAGCAGTTGTTCTATCCTCGTATTGGACTTGACGTTGCTTTGATCCGCGGTACATATGCTGACGAATTGGGAAATATCACAATGGAAAAAGAAATGGCTCCTCTGGATTGTACGCCTCAGGCTATGGCTGTTCATAATAATGGCGGAATCGTTGTTGTTCAGGTTGAAAAGGTTGTTAAAGCCGGACAGCTTGATCCGAAGCTTGTTAAGATTCCTGGTATCTATGTGGACTATGTTGTTGTATGTCCTGCAGAAGATCCAAAACAGTTCCAGAGTATTAACTGCCCATATGACCCTGCTTATTCAGGAAACACACAGGTTGCTGTTGAAAGCCTTGAACCTAAGAAACTTGATGCTAAGAAGATCATCGGACGTCGTGCTGCTATGGAATTACGTAAGAACGTAGTTGTTAACCTTGGCGTAGGCGTGCCTGAATGGGTATCTGCAGTAGCTGCTGAAGAAGGCGTTGCAGATGAAATGACGCTGACCGTAGAGTGCGGCCCTATCGGTGGTGTACCGGGCGGCGGACTTCGTTTCGGCGGCACATTGAATGCACAGGCTTATGTTGACGAACCATATCAGTTTGACTTCTATGATGGCGGCGGACTTGATCTTTGCTATCTTGGCCTTGCTGAAGTTGATCCAAGCGGTAACGTTAACGTTAGCCGTCTCGGCTCCAGAATCGTTGGTTCCGGCGGTTTCATGAATATTTCTTCAAACTCCAAGAAAGCTATCTTCTGCGGTACTTTCACAAACGGTGTTAAGATCCAGACTGGTGATGGAAAATTGACAATCGTTCAGGAAGGAAGACAGCATAAATTCATCAATAAAGTAACAGAGATCACATTCTCCGGTGTTATCGCTGGTAAGAAAGGTAAAGATGTTCTTTATGTCACAGAACGTGCTGTATTCACTCTTAAAGAAGACGGCGTTCATTTGATAGAAATTGCTCCGGGTATTGATCTTCAGACTCAGATTCTTGATCAGATGGATTTTACGCCGATCATTGACCGTGATGAAAATGGCAACATCAAATTGATGGATGAAAGAATCTTCAAAGATGAAGTTATGGGTATGACGATCGATTAATTCGCGATAACCAAATTCATATAAAAGGTCACGGGCCTTTGCGGCCCGGGCCGCTCCAAACGCGAACTATAAATAATTAT
>CATZYB010000210.1 GCA_958426095.1 uncultured Lachnospiraceae bacterium | reverse complement strand
ACGAGACATTAAAAACAGGACGAGTAACTATTCCGACAAATCTGGATGTGGTGCCGGAAACAATTGAAATTTTAAAGCGCTGGGGCGCTGATGCGATCAGGGACTGCGACGGAACTGAATTTCCGGAAGAGCTGACACATACAGGAGCAAAAATTTATTCAACGTATTATACGACACGAAAAGACAACGCATGGGCAAAGGCCAATCCGGACGAGGTGCAGCAATGTTATATTATGACCAGATTCCACACGGCGGTGGGCGGCAGACTGGAAATTTGTCTGATGAGCGGTATTTCGGAAGAATTGATGCAGGTGAATTTACGGGATGATATGAAACGATGGTGGGAGGTCATCGATCGTTCCACAGGTGAAATTGTCCCGACAGATCAGTGGCATTATGACGAAGAAAGCGGAAGCGTCGTCATTGAGAAAGCGGTAAAATTTCATGAATATACGGTAAGCTTCCTGGCTTATATTATCTGGGATCCGGTACATATGTACAATGCGGTGACAAATGACTGGAAAGACTTTGAACATCAGATCACATTTGACGTAAGGCAGCCGAAAACGCACAAATATTCCATGGAGCGGCTTCGTAAGTTTTGTGAAGAACATCCATATGTGGATGTGATACGGTATACAACTTTTTTTCACCAGTTTACCCTGATATTTGATAAACTGAAAAGGGAAAAATATGTGGACTGGTATGGGTATTCTGCTTCGGTAAGCCCTTATATTCTGGAAAAATTTGAAAAGGAAGCGGGCTATCCTTTCCGGCCGGAATATATTATCGACCAGGGATATTATAATAACCAGTATCGTATTCCGAGCAGAGAATTTAAGGATTTCCAGGCATTTCAGCGGCGTGAGGTGGCAAAACTTGCGAAGGAAATGGTGGATATTACCCACGAATATGGCAAGGAAGCCATGATGTTTTTGGGAGACCATTGGATTGGAACCGAACCCTTTATGCCTGAATTTGAATCCATTGGCCTGGATGCTGTGGTGGGCAGCGTAGGCAATGGCAGTACACTCCGCCTGATTTCTGATATTTCAGGCGCTAAGTATACAGAAGGGCGTTTCCTGCCATATTTCTTCCCGGACACATTTTACGAAGGCGGGGACCCGGTAAAAGAAGCAAAAGTCAATTGGGTGACAGCCCGAAGGGCGATTCTCAGAAGTCCGATCGATCGTATCGGATATGGCGGTTATTTAAAACTGGCGCTGCAGTTTCCGGATTTTATTGAGTATGTGGAAAGTGTGTGCAATGAGTTCCGTGAATTATATGAGAATGCCCGGGGCACTGAGCCGTATTGCGTAAAAACTGTCGCAGTGTTAAATTGCTGGGGAAAAATCCGAAGCTGGGGCTGTCATATGGTACACCATGCTCTGTATCAGAAACAAAACTATAGTTATGCAGGCGTGATCGAGGCCCTTTCCGGCGCTGCTTTTGACGTAAAGTTTATTTCATTTGATGATATACGGACGGATGCCCATGTATTGGACGATATAGATGTCATTATTAATGTGGGCGATGGTGACACAGCGCATACTGGCGGTTATGTATGGGAAGATGCGGAGGTAACTTCGAAAATTCGGGAGTTTATTTATAATGGCGGCGGTTTTATCGGTGTGGGTGAACCATCCGGGCATCAGTACCAGGGGCATTATTTCCAGCTTGCAAATATACTTGGCGTGGAAAAAGAAACGGGATTTACATTAAATTATGATAAATATAATTGGGAAGAGCATCCGGAACATTTTATCCTTGCAGACATTACAAAACCTGTAGATTTTGGTGAAGGTAAGAAAAATATTTACGCCTTTGAAGGAACGGAGATTTTAGTTCAGCGGGATAAAGAAGTTCAGATGGCAGTGAATGCCTTCGGAAAGGGCCGGACGGTCTATATCAGCGGTCTTCCGTATAGTTTTGAAAACAGCCGGATTTTATACAGAAGTATACTTTGGAGTACGCACGGTGAGGACCAGCTTCAAAAGTGGTTTAGTACAAACTTTAATGTAGAAATCCATGCTTATGTAAAAAACGGAAAGTATTGTGTTGTAAATAACACTTATGAGCCGCAGGATACGGTAGTATACCGTGGTGACGGAACCAGCTTTGAACTTCATATGGAAGCAAATGAAATCCGGTGGTATGGGATGGAGGAACAATAATGGCAAGTTTAAAATTGAAGGATATTAAAAAAATATATCCCAATACTGAAAAAAAGAAAAATAAAAAAGGGGAACAGGAAAAGAAAAGTAATCTTCTGGTCACAGAAGAAGGCGTTGTCGCTGTTCAGGAATTCAACCTTGATATTGCAGATAAGGAATTTATTGTACTGGTTGGACCGTCCGGGTGCGGAAAGTCCACAACGCTCCGCATGATAGCCGGGCTGGAAGAAATTTCATCCGGTGATCTTTACATCGATGATAAGCGTGTCAATGATGTGGCCGCAAAAGAACGGGATATTGCCATGGTATTCCAGAGTTATGCCCTTTATCCGCATATGACTGTATTTGAGAACATGGCTTATCCATTAAAATTAAAAAAAATAGATAAGGCGACCATTGAAAAAACGGTACATGAGGCTGCAGAAATTCTCGGGATCACCGAATATCTGGATCGAAAACCGAAAGCGCTTTCCGGCGGTCAGAGACAGAGAGTTGCCATAGGACGGGCTATTGTGAGAAGTCCGAAGGTACTCTTAATGGATGAGCCCCTTTCGAATCTGGATGCGAAGCTGCGTAATCAGATGCGGGCGGAGATTATCAAGCTGCGGAAACGTATCAATACAACGTTTATTTATGTAACCCACGATCAGACCGAAGCTATGACATTGGGAGACCGTATTGTTATTATGAAAGACGGTGTGATCCAGCAGGTCGGAACACCTCAGGAAGTATTTGACCATCCGGCCAATCTGTTTGTGGCCGGCTTTATCGGTATGCCTCGAATGAATCAGTTTGATGCTGAATTGATAAAGGCTGATGGAAAATATGCAGTAAGGCTGGAAGGGCTGACGGTCGTGCTGTCCGAAGAAAAACAGGAACGGCTGTTGGCGAAAAATGTGGAGCCCCAGGAAGTGGTACTTGGTGTTCGGCCGGAGCATTTAGTGCTGGATACCGAAGCAGGGGAAAAGATTCATGGGGTTGTGGATGTTTCTGAAATGATGGGAAGCGAAATTCATTACCATGTAACGGCTCAGAATAAGGATATCATCATTATTGTACCGACGATCGGAAATAATTCTTTTATTTCAATGGGAAAAGAGATTACTTTTACCTTCCAGGGGAGCGTAGCTCATATTTTTAATAAAGAGACCGGCAATAATCTGGAATTTTAAATTTATGAGGCGGCCATCAGGGCCGCCTCTCCAATGAAATAAATCATAAAAGTTGAGAAAAAATGAAAAAAATAGCTTGCCAAATGTCTTAAGTTATGATATGATAATTTCCGTTGAGGCTCCATGGTCAAGCGGTTAAGACACCGCCCTTTCACGGCGGTAACAGGGGTTCAAATCCCCTTGGAGTCATTTATAAGCCGATGTGGCTCAATTGGCAGAGCAGCTGATTTGTAATCAGCAGGTTA
>CATZYB010000209.1 GCA_958426095.1 uncultured Lachnospiraceae bacterium | reverse complement strand
CAAACCGCCGATAATGGTATTGATCGAAAAGGAACCAAATAGCCGCTGTAACAATAGGGATAAGCAATCCAGAGCGGTGTGTTTGCTACCAAAACGCCGGGAATAACAAGCAGCAGGTTCAATCCGACAGAAAGTAGTGGCTTGCTGAACAATACTGTAATTGCCCACATGGTTGCTACACTCGGAAGCATAGTGAAAAACAGACCAACACTCCATTTTATCAAATACATGATAGGTAATATTTCCGTAATTCCTGCACTTTTCGTTGCAATCAGTCCTGCAACAACAAATACGCCAAGAAACACAACCATTTCCATAAACAAATAGAATAGCAACACACAGAACTTTGCAACTGAAAGAGCATATCGGCTAACAGGTAACGCCAACATTTTTAATATCCCGTTGTTTCCCGTTTCACGCCCTGCAAGCATTACGCAAACAACAATCATACTAAATGGGAGCAAATAATAGGCATATACTAATGCACTCTGAATAAACATTGCTGCCCAGGCATTGGTATATTCTGGCGTAAAATAGCTGTGCAGATTTGCAATACCAGAAGCTACTACCAAAATCGGAGCAATGAAAATCAAGGGAACAATTTTACCTCTCTTAACTTTCATAAATTCAATTTTGAGTAATTCCAAAAAACTCATATCGGCACCTCCTATTCATAACGCAGATTTTTTGCTGCCCATAATCCTGCAAAAAGCAAAACGGCTGTTTCAATCAATGCTATGATCACAGTAGTCATATCTGGCCGTGCGCTCATCGCAACGGCAGGCTTCAGCATAACTACAAACGGATGGACGCATAACCATTTTATATTTGATGTCGATAATGCCATTCCGCTTAAAAAGCCTGCCACTCCAATGCCAAGTGGTATCCACATATTTTCAAATCGGGAGGATACAAAAATCATAAAAGCTAATACGGGCATTGAGGTCACAAATGAATATCCTGCAAAAGATAACAGCGTTCCAAGTTCAAATGTTCCCTGCGGCAAATTCGTCATCCCAATTTTAGCAAGGGCTAAGTGCTGTAAACCTATTGCAAGTAGAAGCATAACGGTCAAAATCAGAAATTTGCAAAAATACATAGCAGGAACGCTCATTGGCAGCATATACATCTTTTTCACAGCACTTCCCTTAAATTCCATGTTATAAATGATACAGGAAGCAACGATAACACCAAACATATTTAACACCATAATCATGCCGTAAACCTGTGTAAGAAGAACATCCATAGGAGCTAACGGCAAGTTAAGCAGCGTATCTTTCCGCACAATAAAGTTTATCAGTGCGTATGCTGCACCCAAAATTCCAACCGCAAGCATTAACGGAATAACTCCCGTTCTTTTTTCTTTCCGCAACTCAATAGATAACGCCCTCATAATATTGCCCTCTGCTTTCTGCCTGCATTATCCTTATCTACCATACTCAGGAACATATCTTCCAGATTATCAGCGGCAAATCCAGACTGCATTGCGTTCTGACGTAAACTATCCAGACTACCCTCAAAAAGCAGACGCCCATGATTGAGTATTCCTATATCGTCTGCCATCAGTTCGATTTCGGACAGCATATGAGAGGAAATAAGAACGGTACAATCATAAAGGTCTGGCAACGATTTAATCAGATTTCGGATTTCGTGTATTCCAGACGGGTCAAGCCCGTTCGTCGGCTCATCCAAAATTAAAATAGGGGGTCTGCCAAGCAGCGCACCGGCCAGTCCTAATCTCTGCTTCATACCCAACGAATATTTTTTGGCAAGGCGATTGCCAAACTCAGAAAGACCTACCAATTCTAATGCGTCCTCAACAGCACTTTTGGGCAATCCTAAAATCCGCCTTATAATATCCAGGTTTTCTCTGCCTGTTAAGTTTGCATAAAAGGACGGCGACTCAATGAAAGAACCAACTTCTTTCAAAATAGAAAGACGGTCATCTGGAAACTGTTTACCGTCAATTTCAAAGCGTCCCTTTGTCGGTGCTGTAAGTCCTAAAAGCATTTTCATTGTCGTGGATTTTCCTGCACCGTTCGGACCTAAAAAACCATAAATACTCCCTTTACGAATATGCAGCGAAACGTCATTGACAGCAACAAAAGATTTGTATTTTTTTGTCAACTGCTCTGTTTTGATCATATAGTTGTTCATAGCAACATCTCCTTTCTGCTCCTATGGTACAGTACCAACCTTGTGGCAACCTTCTCTCTGCCTTACATTTACCTTACTTTTTCTGCCAAACTAAAAAAAGTTCATAGCTTTATGGTATAATGCAAATTACAAAGGAGGCTGTCTTATGAACAACAATTATTTATTGAACAAACGCATACTGCTTGTCGATGATGAGCAGGAGCTTTTAGATATGGTTGTCTCAATTCTGAGAGAAGCAGGGTTTTGCCAGATAGCAACAGCCAGAACCGTAAAAGATGCTCTTGATTTGGCAGACAGCTTTCAACCAGAACTTGCTATTCTTGATGTCATGCTCCCAGACGGCGATGGTTTCTCTTTAATGGAAAAACTAAAGGACGGATATCCAGTGCTATTTTTAACTGCCCGCGGCGAAGATGATGATAAATTCAGGGGGTTTGGTCTTGGAGCAGATGATTATGTTGTAAAACCATTTCTGCCAAAGGAACTGCTTTTTCGCATTATGGCAATTTTAAGAAGATGTTACAAAGAGGAAAATCCGCTTGTGAAACTTCATGGAAGCCAGATTGATTTTTCACGTGCCGAAGTCATCAAAAACGGAGAACATATCCCTCTGACCGCAAAAGAGCATGATTTGCTATCTGTTTTATACCGTAATGAGGGGCGGATTGTAACGATTGATGCTTTATGTGAAGCTGCATGGGGAGATAATCCATTCGGATATGAAAATTCTTTAATGGCACACATACGCCGTATTCGAGAAAAAATAGAGCAAAATCCTTCACAACCTGTTTCATTGGTAACAGTAAAAGGATTGGGATACAAGCTGATTGTGGAGGGCCGATAAATATGAATAATTTACCTAAACTCATACGACGTTTTACAGCGATACTTTTATTGGGCTTCGTACTGTTGGTATTTGCTAATTTCGCTGTGTTTGCGTTCCTTATGGCCTGGCAATGGCCATCTATTGCTGACTCGCCATATAATATGGCAATACAGACAGGCAAGGCGTTTCAGACATCCGAAAACAGATATACATTGCAGGAAGATATTTCCTTGCAATTAAAAGAACAGGATATATGGGCGTTTGTTGTTGATAACGATACCCTGCAAATCGTGTGGAAAACGGAAAATGTTCCTGATACAATACCTGCCAGTTATTCATTGTCTGATATCGCTGATTTATCTGTCGGGTATCTCGATGGGTATCCTACTTATACAGGCAAAACAGAAAACGGTATTGTCGTTCTCGGTTATCCGAAAGACAGCTTCTGGAAACATACAAGAGCAAGTTGGAATTATAACTTTGTTTCCCACTTTCCACAGATTATTTTTCTTGTTTTAGTTGTCAATATTGCTATTATCTTGTTGATTTATGTAGTAGCAAATATGAAATTCTTAAAACCTGTAAAGCCAATTACAAAAGGCATACAGGATT
>CATZYB010000208.1 GCA_958426095.1 uncultured Lachnospiraceae bacterium | reverse complement strand
GATCGATAACATTGAAAGAGATTTAATGAAAGAATTCCAGTGCGATGCCACGATCCATATGGATCCAGTGATAACCGATGATGAAGAAATGAATAAGATTAAGAAAATGGTAGAGGATATGGTGGCGGATGAGAATACCGACTGGAAGATTCATGATTTTCGGATGGTCCAGGGAAGTTCTCATACGAATCTGATTTTTGATTTAGTAGTGACACCGGAGGAGCTTTGCAGGAAACAGGAGATTGAGCGATGGATGAAAGAAAAAATCCACGATGCCGATGCAAGCCTCTATGCAGTGGTCACCGTAGAACAGAGTTTTTTATGATTACCAGGTTTTAAAGATAACCGCACCCCTGTTTTTGGCACAGATCGCAGAAACCAAAACAGGGATGCGGTATTTTTATAAACTGTGACTCTTTAAATAGACTTTTTCAATCAGATTCAACAAGGCGTACAGGGCTGTGGCAATAATACAGAGGATAACGATGGACATGAGTACCCAGTCCAACTTGAAAACCTGGCTGCCATAGACGATCAGGTATCCCAGTCCGGCATTGGCGGAGAGAAATTCACCGATGATGACGCCCACCAGGCAAAGACCGATGTTGACTTTCATATTACTGATGATGTTTGGCACACTTCCGGGGATGATAACTTTTTGAAGCATATCCTTACGGCCGCCGCCGAGGGTTTTGATGAGCAGCAGTTTATCCGGATCCATTTGGGTAAAGCTTGTCGTCAGGTTAATAACCGTACCGAAAATGGCCAGGGAGATGGCGCAGACAATAATGGTTTTCATGTTATTGCCGAGCCATACGATAAAAATCGGTGCCAGAGCCGTTTTGGGCAGACTGTTTAATGTGATCAGATAGGGCTCCAAAACACCGGAAATGCTCCGGTTCCACCACAGAAGAACCGAGAGAAGAATACCAGCCGCCAGAACAATAAAAAAGCTCAGAAAAGTTTCAAAAAGGGTAATTCCAATATGGTAAAAAACCGTTCCGTTACTGGCCATAGCAACGAAGGTTTTAATAATTCTGGAAGGACTGCTGAATATAAAATCATTGAGTATGCCAAGCCGGGTGGCGGTTTCCCACAGGAAAATAAAGAGTACAAGTATAAAAATCTGCCAGAAAGCAACGAGCCGTCGTCGTCGTCGGTAATTATCTACATAGGCCTGCTGATAGGCACTGACAGGTTCAGTCATTTAAATCACCCCACAATTGGTTAAAATAATCTTGAAATTCTTTAGCGGAGCGGGCTTTCAATGGCGTTTTTTCTTCAATTGACAGATGGATCGGAATAATTTCCTTTACCGTTGCAGGACGGTTCGTCAGGACGACAATCCGGTCGCAAAAACTGATAGCTTCGGAAATATCATGAGTCACGAGAACAGCGCTCTTGTGTTTTTTCTTTAAAATGGTATAAATATCTTCGGAAACGTTCAGACGGGTCTGATAGTCCAGCGCTGAAAAGGGTTCATCCAGTAATAAAAGTCCCGGATTTAAGGCGAGTGTCCGAATGAGGGCAGCGCGCTGACGCATACCGCCGGATAACTGGGATGGTTTTGAATTTTTGAAGTGTTCCAGGTCGTAATCTTTGAACATTTGATTGACGGCCTTTAACCGGGCTGGGGTCATCTGGTGATTAATTTCCAGTCCAAGCAGCGTATTTTCATAAATTGTCCGCCATTCCAGCAGATGGTCTTTTTGCAGCATATAGCCAATAGGCATGGTGTGGTCTTTGCAGAGCGCTTCGTGAATTTTAATTTCACCGGATTCCGGTGAAAGGAGTCCGAAGATCAGCGATAAAATCGTCGATTTTCCGCAGCCGCTGGGACCGACAATGCCTAAAAATTCGTTAAATTGAACCTGGAAGGACAGACAATCCAATGCCTTTGTTTCTCCGGATAATGTATGATAGGAGTAGCTCACGTTGCGGACATCCAGCAAAGGTTTCATAGAATCCTCCTTCAAAATGTGTATATTCTTATAGTATGCAGATTCTCCAAAATGTGATATACTGTTATGGTATTTAGCGAAGAAAGGAGACTAAGATGGCTAAGAAAAAAAATAAAACCGGATTGATTGTATTACTTATTACATGCGGCATAGTGATCGGCGTGATCGCAGCCATTATTGTAATGACATTGCTCAATAAGAATGGCATAGGGATAAGGGAAACTCAGCCGACGACCAGACAGGAAACTGCGGCAGAGACCCAGACGGTGGGAGAAACGTTCGATGATACGACGCCGGATGATCCGATTCCGACGGATGAGATGAATATTGCAGTCATTAAAGTGAACGATAGAGAAGTTACCATGAAGGAAATCAATGTTTATCTGTATCAGTTGAGAGATTTTTATACAGCCCAGTATGGCGAATCACCGTGGAATACGGAGATGGAAGATGGAAGAAAGCTTCATGAGTATGCGAAAGAAGAGCTTTATAATGGTCTTGTGCGGACAGAAATACTGGATAGTAAAGCGGATGAATACAGCGTTGCATTGACGGATGAGGAAAAGCAGCAGTGCGCCGATGAAGCAAAAGCATATATTGATGAACTGGGAGCGGCCATTGCCACAGATTTTGCCCTGACAGAAGAAGGGGTAACATTGATGAAAGAAAAACAGGCTCTTTCGACAAAAGTTTATAATGCCGCATTGGACAGCCTTGCAGCAACAGTGGAGGACACCTCAGATGAGGGACTTGCCAGAGCTTTTGAAGAAATGTATGAGACATGGAAGAGTGAGTATACCATCACGACAGACCCGATCTGGGACAATATTGTGATCGGTTCCGTAGGTTGATCCGATGAAATATGAAGGAATGATCGAAGGCGTATTTATCCGCCGACGCAATCGCTTTATTGCAGAAGTGGCGGTGAATGAACAGGTGGAAACGGTCCATGTGCGAAATACCGGAAGACTGAGGGAACTTTTTATTGAGGGAGCCCCGGTGCTTCTGGAACCGTCGTCAAATCCGGAGCGGAAGACCAGGTATTCACTCATCTGCGTTCGGAAAAATGGAAAGTGGGTAAATGTTGATTCCACAGCGCCAAATCAGATTGTAGAAGAGATGGTCCGGTCGGGCCGTCTCTTTTCTGATATTACTTATGTGAAGCGGGAGAAGACCTTTGGAAATTCCAGGTTTGATCTGTATGTGGAACATGGCGGGCAGAAGCATTATATTGAAGTCAAAGGGGTAACTCTGGAAGCGGATGGCGCGGCCCGTTTTCCGGATGCTCCCACAGAACGTGGTATCAAGCATATTCGCGAGCTGATTGAAGCCAAACGACAGGGATACAGTGCCAGTATTATTTTTGTGATCCAGATGAAAGGCGTTCATCGGTTCGAACCGAATCGGGCCGCCCATGCGGCTTTTGCCGATGCACTGCAGGAGGCTGCGGCGGCCGGAGTGGAGATTCAGGCTTTTGACTGTATTGTCACCAGAGATTCTCTTACGGGGGATTTGTCTATTCCGGTGGATCTGGAATAATTGCTTTGAAATTTGTAGTGTGGTATACTTTGAATAGAATTAAGAGTTTTATTTTTAAGCCTGCAAATAAAAAGTCAAGGCTAAATTGAAAAAATATTGAAAATTTTAT
>CATZYB010000207.1 GCA_958426095.1 uncultured Lachnospiraceae bacterium | reverse complement strand
CATAGCAATCTGACGGGCCTGATTAAGCATCTCTGTATAACCGGCAATCTCTCCGCCGACCACGGTCTTTAATCCGGACATAAGATCTTTTCCCAGATGACTCGACTGAACCACATTCCCTTTGACCAGACCTAACGCCTCGATTTTTTTGTACGGCACGTAATTAATATTTAGCAGCAGCATCTTCTTCTCCTCCTTTAATTTCCTGATAACGCTTCCACAAATTCCACAAAATTCCCAATATGACGATTGCCGGCACTCCGATCATAATAATCATCAAAAAAACCGGCGGCCGATCCAGCGGATCGCTGACATATATCCACACGGCAAGTATACTGAACAATACCATAAGGGCGATCATCAAAAAAGACATCATTAACGGCGCAAAAAATTTGTGTTTACGGTCCTTTAACTGCACATTCATAAAACTGGCTCCCTCCTTTTCCTTATGCTCCATTTTCTCAAGATATTCCAAAGCATCCATCGAGGAAAAACGTTCATTTCCATCCATGAGCATCTGACAAAAGAGAGTCATTTCCTGAATGTTTTTTTGTTCTCGCTCCAGATAGATACGATGTCTGCGAAGTGCATCCTCCATTGTCAAAGCCCCTGTTTCTATTTTCCGGATTTCCTCTATCGGAACCGAAAGTTTGCGAAGCAATTTAATTTTCTGAAGCAGCAGCAGGTCTTCTTCTGAATACTCCCGATAGCCATTCTGAGCATTTCTTTCCGGTTTCAACAGCCCTTCCTGCTCATAAAAGCGGATATTCTTTTTCGTAATACCAACTTTTTGCTCCACTTCATTAATTTTCATCCCAATACCTCCTTGCGACATGAGGAGCATACACCTTCTGCCTTGTGGAAGGTCAACCCTTATATGAAAATTTTATAAAAATAATGACGGTTCAGCCCGGCGAGTGTATTCTTCTTCCAGTTCATGCTGATGATAAAGATAACTCTCCGCATCATAATATTTTGCACCTGACGGACATTTTTTTATACAACTGCCGCATTTAATACAAATGCCTGTAAATTCCCGAACATTATCATAACTGATGGAACCCATTGGACAGACTTTCGCACAGAGCTTACAGTCGTCGCAGGCCTCCGATGTTTTTGGCTTTACTTTGCGGATGTCCACCGGATTTCCCTGTCGGTCTCTCGGCTGATAATAACCTTTGGACGGATACTCTCCGCCAACTTCCAGCGGCTGGAAGCTTTCCGGCATACCGCCATTTTCCAGCTTTTTATAAATATTTTCAGCAAATTCACGAATAACTGCCATATCCTTCTCATCCGGCCGTCCGGCGCCTAATATCCTGGAAAAAGAATGTTCTCCAACAAAAGCTCCTGCGGCGACCGGCAAAAAGCCATCTTCGCCAAGCAGGGCCTGAAGCTCCGCCAGAGCATCATCATAATTTCGATTTCCGAAAAGCACCACCGGAACTGCCAGGGCGCCGCCGCCCTGCACTGTATGTATATATTTTAAAAGTATGTTCGGAACCCTTCCGGCATAAACCGGAGTTCCGAACACAACCAAATCTTTCTTACGGAATATTTGTACGCTTTCCCGAACTGTCGGCAATGTAAAATCCACATCAATCTGCTCACATTTCAAATGATCTGCCAATATTCCGGCAATTTCTTTGACGACCTTTTTCGTTGTATCTGTCGGACTGAAATACATAGCCACTACTCTTTCAATCATCTTTTTCTCCTCCTTTGCATGAATAAAAACATTATAACATAATTATAAAGAAAATTCATAATTTTGTTGACAAATCCAAAAATATCTCGTATAATATCACTTGTGTTTGGTAAGCCGGCGTGTCGGAATGGCAGACGAGGCAGACTCAAAATCTGTTGTGGGCAACCACGTGCGGGTTCAAGTCCCGCTGCCGGCATTCTTTAGATATCCTTGAAGCCTTGATTTGACTGGGTTTCAGGGATTTTTGTTTTTCGGGTTTGATGACTTTGATGACTTTTTATTTTGCTCATTAACTTTTTACAGACGTAAAAAACCGAACTCATCGAGTTCGGTTTTGTGTTCATAAATGGAGCATACGGGATTCGAACCCGTGGCCTCAACAATGCGAATGTTGCGCGCTCCCAACTGCGCTAATGCCCCATTAAGCTAATTATATCACTTAATTTCCCAAATGGCAATGTCCCTTCTGCTCAAACTTATTTCTTCAGCCATTCTTTATAGGCTTCCGGATCTATTTTACCCTGACGGGCCAGTTCGAGTCCTTCCTTTGCCTCTTTATACCATGCTTCAAACTCTTCCCGAGTCATATTTGCCGCTTTTTTCCGCGGTTTTGTCATCCGGGCATAATGGGCCTTATAAGCTCGGGTATATGCCTGAAGAAGTTCATCTTTTTTAACTGTTTTTGCGAAAGTCTTTGTATAACCCACATCTGAACAGGTCTTTCCATCACTGGAGAAAACACGGGTACAATAATCCACATTACTCCGTTTCGGTATAAAAAACCGTCCGCAGTTTTTGCAGACTTTAATATTCTGATGCCGCCTCAGCATTTCAATCAATTCACACATCAGACAATCTTCAAATCCCATCAGAAAATAATCAATCATCCATCGATTTTCATTTTTCACAGTCTGATTGACCAATGTTCCGCTGGAATAAAAAGGATGCCGCTGAAAATAATGCGTGGCTTCTTCATTCATTTCGGATGGCCCGTGAATCAGCGCATCAAGAAGTTTTTTATAAATATTCTGGAGTTCCTCCATTTTTTCCAGTGTCAGACCGGAAATTTTTTCATTATTATCTTTAGCAAATAATGCATGAACCCTTTCATCATTCCAGGAAGAAAAATAAGGATGTATCTCCCGGACCCGATCTGTATGAAGAAAAGCCTCTTTCAAATCCATATAAATAAAATCCAAAAGGCTTTTTCCAAGACGGCACGGAGCGGATGTCGTATGAAAATAGATGATTTCATCCGTCAGATCCATGTAAACATGTGTATAATTTTTTGTTGTTTCTTTTAACATCCGCTCTGCCTCCAATATTTATCTTTGTTGTATCTCTGTGATCAATTGTTCCAATTGATTTTCCTCTGAAATTTTAAATGTATCGCCAGCCACCCGAATCTTTGATATATCCGCGCAGCGCGAAGGACAACCGCAGATTACAATCAGATGATCGTAGACCACATCCGGCTGGACATATTGGAATTCCACCTCCGGAAAATTCCTTTTCACCGTATCGAAAAAAGCGGTACGATTATATCTCGGATTACATCCTCCGCAATATTTCACTCCAAAAACCATAGGTCACCTCGTCAATGTCTCAACAGATTTTTGGCAAAATCAATCATCTCGTCACTGACGCCGGCTTCAAGGCGCACCTCTTTTACTTCTTTTACCTGTTCCATAACTTCTTTTTTTACAATGTCCTCTGTCGTAAATAAAGAGGATGGACAATTTGAACACATGCCGGTCAATTTAAATTTCAAAACTCCGTCGGTAAAGTCTAAAATCTGAATGTCGCCTCCGTGACCCTGAAGATACGGCCGCACCGAAGTATCAATCACCTGACGGATTCGTTCAAGAACTTCCATTTTTTCAGCTCCTATCATTCGTTAATATATACAA
>CATZYB010000206.1 GCA_958426095.1 uncultured Lachnospiraceae bacterium | reverse complement strand
GTAGTTTCCGGGATTTTTGCTCAATCGGATGTAGAGGCCGCCGCAAGAAAACTTAAAAGACTTTCTTTGGAAGTATTTCCGGAGCTATAAATAAAAAACTCTCTGTCTTAAGGGCAGAGAGTTTTCGGTATTTATTCAGCTTTGATCTGATAGAATCCTTTTTTGCCTTTCTTTACCATAAAGGCTTCGGAATCGTTAAAATCTTTTGTTCCATATACGGAATCAAAGGAAGGAACCTTCACGTCATTGACCGTCACACCGCCCTGTTTAACAAGACGACGGGCTTCGGAGCGGGTTGGCGCCAGCTTTGTATCCACGAGAATGGAGACGATGTCTACACCGGCATCCAGGGCTTCTTTTGGATAAGTGTAAGTCGGTACGGAACCGGCAACGCCGCCGGAAACGAAGAGGGCTTTTGCAGCTTCCTGAGCTTTTTTGGCTTCTTCTTCGCCGTGAACGATTTTTGTGATCTCATAGGCGAGAACTTCTTTGGCTTTATTGATCTCAGCGCCTTCTAATGCGCCAAGACGGCGAACTTCATCCATCGGAAGGAAAGTAAGCAGGGCAAGACATTCTTCAACCTTGACATCCTCAATATTTCTCCAGTACTGATAGAATTCGTATGGGGATGTTCTGTTAGGGTCAAGCCATACGGCGCCCTTCTGAGTTTTGCCCATCTTTTTACCGTCACTGGTGGTAAGAAGTTTAAATGTCAGGCCGTAAGCCGGTTTCTGTTCTTTGCGTCGGATCAGGTCCACGCCGCCGAGAATATTGCTCCATTGGTCGTTTCCGCCCATCTGGAGGCAGCAGCCATAACGGCGGTTTAATTCAAGAAAGTCATAGGACTGCATGAGCATGTAGTTAAATTCAAAGAATGTTAATCCCTGTTCCATACGGGATTTGTAGCATTCAGCAGTGAGCATCTTGTTTACAGAAAAATGAACGCCCACATCTCTTAAAAATGAAACATAATTTAAATCAAGCAGCCAGTTGGCATTGTTATCAAGAATGGCTTTATCATCATCAAAGGAGATAAAATGCGAAAGCTGTTTCTTAAAACAGTCCGCATTGTGCTGGATCTGTTCGATCGTCATCATCTGGCGCATATCGGAACGCATGGAAGGGTCTCCGATCATCGTTGTTCCGCCGCCGAGAAGAGCGATTGGACGGTGTCCGGCTTTCTGCATATGCATCATTGCCATAATTGTAAGAAAATGTCCGGCAGTTAAGCTGTCGGCCGTTGCGTCGAAACCAATATAAAAAGTTACTTTTTCTTTCTCAAGTAATTCGCGTAATTCTTTTTCGTGGGTACATTGTTCGATAAAACCACGTTCCACGAGTGTATCGTATACACTTGACATCTTCATTCCTCCTCAATATCACTTCTCATAGACTAGCATATTTTTGGGAGCATTGCAAGCAGAAACCCGGTTTTATGGGCTTTTTTAGGCATTTTACCAATTGTTATATATGTAAAAATCTTATATAATAAATATAAAACGAAAACGTTTACGGGGGAAAAAGATGAAATATAAAATGATTGCTTTGGATTTGGATGGCACATTGACAAATTCTAAAAAGGAAGTTTCTTCACATACGAGAGATGTATTGATCGACATACAGAAAAACGGAGCTGTCGTAGTGCTTGCCACAGGACGGCCAATCAATGGGGCTGTGGCCATCAGTCAGGAACTTGAACTGGATATTTATGGCGGCTATATTCTTTCCTTTAATGGAGGAATCATTCAAAATTGTAAAACAAAGGAAATTATTTTTCAGCAGAAAATTCCGGCCGAATATATTCCAAAACTCGGTGCAGCCAGTCGGAGATTTCAGGTTCCGATCGTTACCTATCAGGGGGATTATATATTAACCGAGGATACAACAGATAAATATGTCCGTTTGGAAGCGGGAATTAATAAAATGGAAATCCGGGAATTAAATAATTTTTCAGAAGAAATTCATTTTCCTGTGACAAAATGTCTGATGGTGGGGGATGGCTGGTATCTGGAACAGATATTGCCGGAGATGCGAAGGGAATTTGGGCAGATATTGAATATTTTCCGCTCAGAACCGTATTTTATGGAGATCACTCCGCCGGGGGTTGACAAAGCCTTTGGTTTGGAACAGCTTTTACAGCGTACAGGAATCCAGAGAGAAGAGCTGATCTGTTGTGGCGATGGTTATAACGATATATCTATGATACAATATGCCGGATTGGGCGTGGCCATGGAAAATGCACAGAATGATGTGAAGGCCGTAGCCGACATTATTACGGATACAAATGATGACGATGGAGTTGCACATATTGTAGAAAAATACATGAAAAACAGATAAAAGAAAAAACAAGAAAAATATATAAAAAAAGGGTTGACAAATTGTCGTTAGTACGGTAGAATCATTTATGCAGTCGGGCAACAGAAGTTGTTCACTACAATGGCCTAGTGGCTCAGTTGGTTAGAGCGCCGCCCTGTCACGGCGGAGGTCGAGGGTTCGAGTCCCTTCTGGGTCGTAACTGCGAGCGCATGGTAGTTCGTAGTAAGCTGTTTATTGTCTGGGATCTTAGCTCAGCTGGGAGAGCATCTGCCTTACAAGCAGAGGGTCACAGGTTCGAGCCCTGTAGGTCCCACGAAGCCGGAAGGCTTGATTAATTTCATATGGCGAGGTAGCTCAGTTGGCTAGAGCATGCGGTTCATACCCGCAGTGTCGGGGGTTCAAATCCCTTCCTCGCTACACGATAAAGTCCAGAAACCTTGTAGAATCAAGGATTTCCGGGCTTTTTGTTTTTTGGTGTAATCAAAAAGTAATCAAAAAAGTAATCAGACATATGTTCGATTAAAAATATGTGCGAAAGGAGAGTCTTGCACGTGTGTAAAATTAAATATTGGGATGTTATCATAAGCCCATAAGCAGTGAGTCAATATAGCTGTTTGTGGGCTTATTTAGCGTCTGAATTATTTAAATGATAAAAATTATGCGTTGCACAATAAAATTGTTCTACGGTCATTCTGACACGCTACAGAGGGTATTATGCACTAAAATATACTCTAAAATGAAATATTGATTTTATAGAAGAATTTATAAAGGAGGACTAATAGCATATGGGACAGAACCAAAGTAAAATAAGATTTTTTAGAGAAAAGAAGTGGATTATGGCATGGTGGTTTAAAAGAACTAAGAATTACCAGTTCTCAGAAAATCAAATGCTGAATCAATGGCATGTATGGTGGAAAGCTGATTTTGTTGATACCGAAATGGAAGATGAAAGGCTTCATAATGCTTTTAAATGGGTGAGGGAGAAAGTCAGTTCTATGACAATGGAAGAGATTAAAAAGTGTAGATATGACGTTGCAGAAACAAGATCGATTCCAAAAGGATTGCAACAGATGGCAAATGATAAAGGGTATTTTATTAAAAAGGGAGCAGTTGGTAAACATCCATTAACAGTAAGTGGTTATCAAATATGTGAGCTCGGAAAAGGAAAAAAAGTTCTGCATGGTAAGAAATTTGATTTAACTATTAAACAAGTAAAAGAGTTTTTAGATTCAGAAGGAAAGGTGAATTAAATTGGCAGTAATTAAAAGGCCAGAACTTATAAAAATGATTTCAGAAAAGATGGATA